>CALKUW010000077.1 GCA_937996585.1 uncultured Flavobacteriales bacterium | reverse complement strand
GTGATCTGGGCGGACATGGACAATGACGGCGACCAGGACCTCTTCCTGACCTGTCGCGTGGGCCAGAACCGGATGTTCCGAAACCTCGGTGGGCTCGTGATGCAGGACATCACCGACAGCTGCGGCATCATCGTCGATCCCGCAAGGCGCTCCTTCGGAGCGTCTCTGGCGGACATCAACCGCGATGGCTTCCTCGACCTGTACGTGAGCAACTACCCTACAGTGACCCCCTTCTACCCCAACGAATTCTACCTCGGGGACGGACAGGGCCATTTCACCGACACGGAGTGGGGCCTGCCACAGGATGCCTTCCGCGCGTCGCATCAGTCCCACTTCCTCGACCTCGATGGCGACCACATCCTCGACCTCTATGTCCTGAATGACCGGGGAACGGGCAATGAGTGCTACAAGGGTACCGACACGGGCTTTGTCGACGTCTCGGCGGCGTGGGGCCTGGAGGCCCAACTCGATGCGATGGGGGCCGGCTGGGTGGATGAGGAATTGGACGGCCAGCGGGAGGTCTTCATCACGGGAACCGATGAAGCCATGTTCCTCAAGGACACGGGCAACCTCCAATACACCGACGTGGCCCCGGAGTACGGCATGCCGAGCGAAATCGTGACCGGCTGGAGCGTGCTCGGTGTGGATTTCGACAACGACGGTTGGGAGGACATCTACGCCACTTCTGCCGATTGGGTGGTGTAC
Source organism: uncultured Flavobacteriales bacterium (assembly GCA_937996585.1). Taxonomy (GTDB): domain Bacteria; phylum Bacteroidota; class Bacteroidia; order Flavobacteriales_D; family Sanyastnellaceae; genus UBA8752. The sequence goes on along the minus strand of CALKUW010000077.1, from coordinate 2,592 downwards.
ACCCATCCGCCCCCCTCCTTCTACACCCCGGAGCCGAATCAATGGTACTGGAATGACCAGGGCAATGGCTGGATCGACCGCAGCGATGAACTGCCCGGCCTGATGGAGGAGATCTACGTTGCGGCCCACGCCGACTGGAATGCCGACGGCACCCCGGACATCGCCGCAGTACCCGTCGGAACGCATGCCCTGCTGCTTGAAGGCGAGCCCAGCGGCCACCACTGGCTGGAAGTCCTGCCGAAAGGCACCGTATCGAACCGCGACGCCATCGGGACCAAGGTGACCGCCTTCACCACGGATTCAGCAGGCGGCGTCATCCGACGCGTGCGCCAACTGGCTTGTGGCGAAGGCATGCTCGCCCAATACTCCCGCTGGCTGCACTTCGGGCTGGGCAACACCACCACCATCGACTCCCTGGAAATCCGCTGGCCCTTGGGCGACGTCAACATGCTGTACGGCGTGGCCGCCGACCAACGCCTGGTGCTGACCGAGGGGGCCATCGGCCCGGATTGCACCGACCTCGCCACCTACGACCCGGCGGCCTGCGGCTGTCCGGCAGATTTCGATGCCAACGGCGTCGTCGGGGTGGAAGACATCATCCTCTTGCTCAGTGCCTATGGCTGCACGTCAGGCGACTGCGTCGCCGACCTCGATGCGGATGGCATCACGGGCACCAACGACATCGTCATCCTCCTGGCCGCATTCGGCACCCCGTGCCTCGCGGATTGAGGCAGAGGCAGCGTCAACGCAGGATGTAGGGCGCAGGGGCCATGCCGCTGTGCGCCTGGGATAGGTCGTAGGTCGTGTCGATGAGGGCGCGCACCGGACCGCCCCCTTCCGAGAGCCGGATGTCCGCGTGAAAGGTCACATCGCGGCCGATCTGCTCCTCGACCCTGCGCGCCATGTCCGCCACGAACTGCACCATCAGATCCGGCTGGCGCAGCATTTTCTCCCGCTGCCAGGCGGTCAGGGCGAGGTCGGCGTTCGGCGTGAGGTCGAAACGCTGCCCCGTCTCGGCATCCTTGGCGAAGAAAGCGTAGCTGTCGACTTCCTTGGCCACCAGCTTCATGCGCCATGCCCAACGGTGCCCCTCATGCGTCCAGGTGCAGGATCCCGGATAGAGGTGGTGGCGCAGTGGTAGAGCCAACTGAACCAACACCACCGCCAGCAGTGCCGCCGTCCCGCCCATGGACAGCGTCCGGTGCGACGCAGCCTTGTCGGCTTCCCGAGACTTTCCTTTGGACTGCCCTTGGCTGCCTTTCAGGGCATCCGGCCAGTCGGGAGCAAAGAACACCGTGGTGACGGCCAGCATGAACCAGGGAAAGACCCCCACGTCCACGAGGAAAAGTGCGTTGATGAGGTGGAAGGCGGCCAGCGAGATGAACATGGCCTTGCGGGTGCGCGCCCACAGCAACAAAGGCAGGGCGAAAAGGTCCAGCGCCAGGCCACTGAAGACGAGCAGGTTCAGCACAACCGGGGAATTCAGCATGGCGGTTGTAGCCGCATCATGCCCTCCTGCGGCAATCACCGCCCGCATGGACCCTCCGGACAGCCAGAGCGGATCGAGTTTGGCCAGTCCCGCAAAGAGGTAAACCACCCCGATCTGGAAGCGCATCGCCCACAGGCTCCAGAGGGGCACCATGCCTCCGTGATCCGTGCTCTTACCCGCATCCAGCGCAAAGCGCCGATCGGATGGCAGGAAGACGAACCACCCTGCCAAGAGTGCAATGAGGTAGGTGTGGTTCCTATAGGCCGCAGCTTCGAGCAGGAATCCATAGGTGAACGACAGGAAAAGCACCAATGCCCCGATCCGGGTCTTCCACCCGATGGCCACCATCGCACTACCCACCACCATGGCGAGGAACACGAGTTGCATGCCGCCCTCCGGCAAAGGCTCCAGCCATTCAAAACCGGCATACTTGAAATGGAAGGTCGGAATGAGGAAGGTGTCGCGGTGGATGCCCGCCACCCAGTAGCGCAGCATCTCGAGGCAGACCAGGCCACCGAACACCGCGCGAAAAACGCCGAGTGAGGCCCCGTTGACCGGGTGCATGGTGAGCTGGCGAAGGCGGTTCATGGCAGGTATAATTTACGCATCATTCCGCGAAGGCGTGCGCGACAAGTGGCGGGAAACGCATTAGCTTGATGCCCGATGACGGAACACGACGTGATCATTTCGGCCTCCGAGCCGCGCTACTGGATCCTGCTGCTGGGGTGCGTGGCCGCGGGCATCTGGGCCATCCGGTACTTCCCGCGCCACTTCAAGGACAACCGCCAGGCCATTCACGGACTCGGGCTTTTCATGCTCTCCCTGCAGGCCACCGACCTCGTCCTCGCCCTGCTGCATCCTGACATCGGATTTTCGGTGCACCGCTCCCTGCCCCTGCATTTCTGCGGGCTGAACACCATCCTCATCGGGCTGAATTGCTTCTGGCGGAACCGCCCGGTGTTTGCCTTCACCACGTTCATGGGCATGATCGGTGGGGCGCATTCGGTGTTGACCCCCCAATTGCCTTCCGGCGACATCCTCCCGCTGCTGTTGCTCTTCTACATCAAGCACGCGGCCCTGGTCTTCGTCCCCATCATCGTCGC
>CALKUW010000076.1 GCA_937996585.1 uncultured Flavobacteriales bacterium | reverse complement strand
ACGCGCGCAGGTGAGCCTGCTCGGTGCACAGTTCCAGGCGGAAGACGTTTCCGCGGACAATCGCTGGACCTACAACATGGGCCTGCGCTACCGCAACAACGGCTACGTGCTCGGCGGGCTCGACGAGAGCGGCGAATACCGTCCCGTCTACACCGACCTGCAGGGCTACGTGACCTATGATCCGGACGGCTACGGTCCCTGGGAGCTGCAGGCGCTCGCTACGGTGGCGCAGAACAAGTACCAGTTCATCCCGCAGACACGGGAGACGAACGTGGGCACCATCAACGAGGCGCTCCGCCTGACGGTCTACTTCGACGGCCAGGAGGTCACGCAGTACCGCACCGGCTTCGCGGCGCTGGCCGCCGACCGGGTCACGCCCACCTCGCGGGTGCGCTTCATCGCCTCGGCCTTCCGCACCGATGAGGAGGAGACCTTCGACATCCTCGGGGGCTACTTCCTCAGCCAGCTCGAGCGCGACCCCGGTTCAGATGCCTTCGGCGAGGCCCTCGGATTGCAAGGGGTCGGCTATTTCCTGAACCACGCCCGCAACGAGCTGCAGGCCACGGTGCTCTCCGGCAGCGCGCGCGGCTCATTCGTCTGGGACAAGGAAGCCCATGTGACGGAATGGGGCGCCCAGATCCGCCACGAGATCATCGATGACGCCCTCAATGAGTGGGAGCTGGTCGACAGCGCAGGCTACATCGTCCCCCACCCCGCCGACGTCATCGGATACACCGACCCCGACAACCGGCCCTTCCAGCAGATCTTGCTGCAGGACGTGGTGCGCACGGAAAACCGCACGGCCTCCAGCCGCCTCATGGCCTACGCCCAGGACACGTGGAAAGGCACGTGGACGGACGGCAGCGAATGGGAACTCCACGCCGGCGCCCGCCTGCACCACTGGACGTTCAACGGCCAGACGGTGGGCGGCCCCCGCCTCCACGCCTCGTGGAAGCCGAAGTGGGTGCTCGGCACCGATTCGCTGGGCAACCGCCTCATGCGCGATGTGGTCTTCAATCTCGCCGGCGGCTGGTATTGGCAACCCGCCTTCTACAGGGAGATGCGGGACCTGCGGGGACAGGTCAATCCGAACATCCAGGCCCAGCGCGCACTCCACCTCATCGCCGGTGCCAACTACCGCTTCAACTGGCAGGGTCGCCCGTTCATCCTCAACGCCGAGGCCTACCACAAGGACCTCGCCTCCCTCATCCCCTACGAGGTCGAGAACGTCCGCCTGCGCTACTACGCCTCCAACAATGCCGTCGGCCGCGCCACCGGCCTCGACCTCATGCTCAACGGCGAATTCATCGACGGGGTGCAGAGCTGGATGAGGATGAGCTTCCTCAACGCGCAGGAGGACCTCACCGACGACGGCTACTACGACTACTACAACGAAGCGGGCGAGCTCATCGTCCCGGGCTACTCCTTCGACCCGGTCGCCACCGACAGCGTGCTGGTCCAGCCGGGCTTCATCCCCCGCCCCACCGATCAGCGCTTCTCGCTGTCCATGCTATTCCAGGACGAGATGCCCGGCGCGCCGGAGTACAAGGTGCTGCTGAGCATGTTCTACGGTACGGGCCTGCCCTTCGGCCCGCCCGACTTCGACCGCTACAAGGACACCCTGCGCCTGCCGGCCTACCGCCGCGTCGACATCGGATTCTCCCGCGACCTCTTCCTCGGCGACAGGGGCGCACAGCGCAAGGACGGCACCTCCCGCACCAAGCCGCTCGAAGGCTTCGTCGCCCTCGAGGTCTTCAACCTGCTCGGCATCCGCAACACCATCAACCACACGTGGATCCAGGACGTCACGGGCCGGCGTTACGCCATCCCGAACTACCTCACCTCGCGGCGCATCAACCTCAAGTTCGCCGTGCGCTTCTGATTTCACACCCCTTGAAATCAAAAACGGGTTGAATACCAACGGGCCGGACTGATGACAGCCCGGCCCGCGGTTTTGGTTGGTCGCCCGATGGGCGGGAGTCGGTCGATTACTCGTCGTCCTCGTTGGTGGCATCGTCGTTCATGCCGCCTCCGTTTGAGCCGTCGTCACCACCGATGGGCGATTCGGCCGTCTCGGAGACCTCCAGACAGGTCTGGAAGAGCGTGAGGAACGGGATGAGGTCGAAGGCCGAGTAGCAGGAGTCCTCACCGAAGAACGGGTTGTAGTCCGGGCCGCCCGTCGTGTCGGGTCCACAGGTACCGAAGAGGCACAGCAGGTGCGTGAGGTCGGCCACCGTGTAGCAGTAGTCACCGTTCCAGTCCGGGTTGTACTCCGGCGGGATGAGGGCCTCGACCTCGTCGCAGAGGCCGTCGCCGTCCTCGTCGTTGAGGCAGTTGCCGTCGCAGTCGAGGTAGAACTCCGCGGGATAGGTGCAGGTGCTGTCCTCCTCCGTCGCAGCGGGCAGGAAGTTGCAGGCAATCGTGTCGGTGCAGCCGAAGATCTCGTCCTCGTCGCAGACCAGGTCGCCGTCAGTGTCGTTCAGGCAAGCGCCGTCGCAGTCGACGTTGTCCGCACCGTAGAGGTCGATCGGGTAGTCGCACTGGCCGGGATCCGTCGCCGTCGCGTCGTAGTTGCAGGCGTCGGGCTCCTGGCAGCCCACGATCTCGTCCTCGTCGCACACGAGGTCGCCGTCGGCGTCATTGAGGCAGTTGCCGTCGCAGTCGACATTGTCCACCCCGTACAAATCGATCGGGTACTCGCAGGTGCCCGGGTCGGTGGCGGTGGCGTCGTAGTTGCAGGCCTCGGCATCCTGGCATCCCACGATTTCGTCGTCGTTGCAGACGCCATCGTCGTCGGCGTCGTTGTCCACGATCACACCGTCCTCACAGGTCTCGCAGATGCCGTCCGTGTAGGTGCAGGAGCCGTCCTCGATGGTGGCCTCGTCATCGTAGTTGCAACCGGCGGGGTCGGTGCAACCGGCGCAGCTCAGGTACTCGCAGGAAGCGTCGTCGTCCGTGGCTGCCGCATCGTAGTTGCAGGCACCGCTGTCCGTGCAGCCGGGCACCTCAAGCTCGTCGCACACGCCGTCACCGTCCGTGTCGTTGATGCAGTTGCCATCGCAGTCGTAGTACTGCTCGGCGTAGGTGCAGGAACCGTCATCGTCGGTCGCGGCATCGTTGTAGTTGCAGGCCGTGTTGTCCTGGCAACCGGGAATCTCCAGCTCGTCACAAACGCCGTCACCATCGGCGTCGTTGATGCAGTTGCCGTCGCAGTCGTAGTACTGCTCGGCGTAAGTGCAGGAGCCATCGTTGTCCGTAGCTGCCGCATCGTAGTTGCACGCCGTATCATCGTCGCAGCCGGCGATCTCGAGCTCATCACAGACGCCATCGCCGTCGGTGTCGCTCAAGCAGTTGCCCTGGCAGTCGTAGTAATCCGCAGCAAAGAAGCAGGTGCCGTCGTCCTCCGTGGCCGAAGCGCTGTAGTTGCAGGCCGTAGGATCCGTGCAACCCACCGTCTCGAGTTCGTCGCAGATGCCATCGCCGTCCGTGTCATTGATGCAGCTTTCGTCGCAGTTGTAGAACTGCTCGGGGAATTCGCAGGAGCCATCGTCGATGGTTGCGGTCGCATCGTAGTTGCAGGCACCGGAATCGGTACAGCCCGCACAGCTCACGAAGTCACACGAACCGTCCTCGATCGTGGCGGTCGGATCGTAGTTGCAAGCGCCGCTGTCCGTGCAACCTGCGCAGCTGCTGTATTCACAGGAACTGTCGTCGATCGTCGCGTCCGCGTCGTAGTTGCAGGCACCGGCATCGGTACAGCCCGCGCAGCTGTCGTACTCGCAGGAACTGTCGTCGATGGTCGCATCAGCATCATAGTTGCAGGCGCCGTCATCGGTACAACCCGCGCAGCTGTCGTACTCACAGGAACCGTCGTCCAAGGTGGCGATCAGGTCGAAGTTGCACGCGCCGGTGTCCGTGCAACCGGCATCCTCCTCCTCATCACAGAGACCGTTGTCATTGGTGTCGTTGAGGCAGAAACCGTCACAATCGACGAAAGCGGTCGCGGGATATTCGCAGGAACCATCATCCTCCGGAGCGGCCGGATCGTAATTGCAGGCTTCGGGGTCGGTGCAACCACCGGGAGCTTCAGGGAAGTAGAACGTGTCGCGGAACTCGTTGGATCCATCTCCGTTGATGAAGACCTGGGCGTACAGCTGACCGCTCAGGTCACCCGTCGTGGTGAACTGACCGACGAGGACCTTGAGGTCAGCACCCGCCACACCGTTGGCATCTCCATTCAGGGCATACCACGCACCACCGATGGGGTCGTCGATGGAGATGTTGGCGCCCGGCAGCCCGCCGCCCGTGTCGAAGTTGGTCGTCCACGGATTGTCCAGGGATTGAACCGTAGCAACGGCCGCTTCACCCGCGGCAGCGTTCGGTGCACCCTCCAATCCTATGGTCACCCAAGAATCGTAAGCGAGGTCGGGATAGACCGGAAACAACAGGCTGTTGATACCGTTGGGGGTCGCAGCACCGAGCACCGCATGGTAGAAGTTGGTCGTCGTATTGACGTAGGTTGGGTTGGTCGCATCACCGGAAATGGAAGACATGAAGTCGTCCGCATTGGTGGTGGTGATGTACAGGCGGGTGCAGCTGTACCCCGTTAGGTCGGTGACACCCAGGGCGCCGATCAGCGGTCCGATGTTCTCGCTGACGACCTCGACTTCGAGGCCGTAGCCGGTCGGGGCTGAAGCGGAATTGACCGCGATCTGTTGTTGGGCTTGGGTGGACAGGCAGCATCCGAGCGCTGCCATCAGGGCAAACGTGAGGTTGTGAATTTTGGTGACCATGGTGAATGGTTTGGCGAGACAAGGTATCGCCCCGTAGGTATAATCCTACCACCCAGATTTCAACACAGTAGAATTACCGCTTGAACCTTTCCGTGTTTATCTGCACTGCAGTTATGGGAAGACGAGTGCCATAATCGACCGGGTGATTCTCACCGGTTCATCGTGAAGCGATCACGACATGATTTCGTGCACACAGCAGAGCAGCAAATTCTCAGAAGAATTCGCGCTGCACAACGTAAGTCTGTCAGGTAGGAAGGGTACAAGGAAGTCACCTCAGCAACGTTGTTGGGTTGCTTCGAATGAACGGTCCATCAGCAATTTGCGATGATTCCAGCGCTCATTTGATACATAATGGGTACATTGTTGGATGCTGGATCGTTTGCTCATCGCCGTTCAGGACCGGGCGCACCTGCCCCTGAGCTCCAGGCGGGACTGCGAAGTGTTGTCGGCGCTCATCCTCGAATCGACGGATGAATTCGTCAGCTACAACACATTGAGGCGGCTTTACGGATTGGCCCCGGCTGTGAAACCCCGACAGCAGACCCTGGACGCCCTGGCGCGCTATTGCGGATTCCCCGACTTCAAGGCCTTCGCCACAACGGACAGCGGTGCGGCCAAATGGCGGGTGTCCGAAGAGGTGTTCTCCCTGCTCGACTCCGGCAGGATTGAGGACGCCTTGCGACTGGTTGCTTCCCTGCCGGGACAATTGGAGCGCATGGACCTCTACGTGCAGATGTCCCGTGAACTCATCCTGACCGACCGGCTCGAGGAATACGGGGACATGTTCCAATCGCCGCTGATCAATGTGGCCCGCTGGGAGTATTCCCATCAGCTGCATTACGGCATCGCCATCGGCATGCTTCTGCCCTCCGTCCCGGCAGAGGAGTATCCGCTGCTGCGCCTGCCGGTCTTTCTCGAGAGCGTCTACCTCACGCACGTGAACTACAATGAGCTCAATGGCTACTACGGCGCATGGACAGAATACCTCCTGGACGACCCGCCCTCTCCGGAAATCGGCATTTTCGCGCACTGCCTGCACGCCTTCCGAGCCTTCCTCAATGGCGAACGCATGGAGACTGTGCCCGGGTTGGATGATGGCGTGCCCCACCTCCACCCCATACTGCGCAGTCGGATTTTCGCTGTGCATTGGCTCGCCGGCCGCCGGGATTTCGAGGACCTGTGGGCACAGGTGCACGGAACGGACCATCCCGCCGAACTCCCGCTCATCTGGCTGCATGAAATCTCAGTGGTCGCGCTGATTCTGGATGACCGGCCACTGATGCATCAGCTGCAATCCATCACCGTCGCACCGGAACGACTCGCGCACTACGAAGAACACCACCGGCAGCTCATGCTGCTGTGTGCTATGGGAGCCGCGCTTGACAAGGGCAAGAAGGAACGAGCGCTGGACCTCGAGTCCCAGTTCAGACTCGGTGAAATCACCCGGGGGTATCGGGACCTGATCGAATGGTGCTTCTGCCGCCTGCAATTGGATCTGCACCCCCGATCCTCCAAGGTCGGGCGTCGCAAACAGCAACTGACAGAGCGGCTGGGCTATGCCTACCTGAAGGCAGGATGAGTCCTTCCTGAAGTCTTCAATTGCAGGTCGACTCGAAATAGGAAAGGACCTCCAATATATCGAGCACGGTAACAATGCCGTCCCCGTCCACATCCCGCGTGCATTTTTCGATGCACTGTCCTACGTTGGCATTCCATGCCGTGCCTTCACCGCAAAATGAAGGTCCGCTCCCGACGGGGTCTTCCTGTGCATTCGAAGCAAAGGGCAGGTACAACCTCAAGTCTGCCGTGGGGTCAATGAAGCTCGGCACGCCTTGCCGCAACACCTGGACGAGCAAAGTCCCGCTGAGGTCCCCATTGGTAGTGAACTGACCGATGAGCACCTCCCGGTCCGGTCCCGCGATGGTATTGGATGCTTCGGGGGCCACATACCACCCGCCCCCGAACAGCCCACCCAACTGGATGTCGCTTCCCGGACTCCCATCCACAGCATCAAAATCGCCCAACCACGGGTCGCCCGATGCCACCA
>CALKUW010000075.1 GCA_937996585.1 uncultured Flavobacteriales bacterium | reverse complement strand
AGCAGCCTGAAGCGCCAAGCCGGGCATGATGGCGCCCCCCGCCAAACACCCGGGGAAAGCAGGTCGACCGTGATGCATGTGCCGGCATCGATGATGATGAAGCTCCCCCCGGCGTCCTTGGCGTGGCACGCGACGGCGGCGGCAATGCGGTCGGCACCGGCTTGACCTTCCCCGTATGCGATGTCAAAAGGCGCACCCCTGGCCGGATCCAGCGTCCGGCAGGTGGCGTTGTCCCAGGGCATGTGTTCGGCAAGGCGTCCGAACCAATCCGCCGGAGCGGCCGGAGGGGTGGGGCGCTTCAGCCGGTGGAGGGACGAAAAGGCCCCCGCCATCCACGGATATGCAGTGCACAGCGCGTGCGCGCCTCCAGCCGATGCGAGTTCAGACCAGGTCATGGCACCCAAATCGACCGCTTTACCGGCATCCACTGCGGCAAAAGTCAATCGCGTGCCGCCCGTATCGAAGAGCAGCTTCACCTCCAATCCAGATTGGCGATGAGGTATTCCACATCAAGGGAAATGCGTGCAAGGACAGGCGCCAGGGAATCGGCATTGGGACGCACCTCGAAGTAAAGGGCCCCGCGGAGGAAGGCATCCTCACCATCCGTGCAGAGGAACTGGAGCGGACTGGCTGCATTGCCCGCGATGCGCCAGGTCGTGGCTTTTCCTCCTGAATCGAATTCGCGTTGTCGCACCTCAATGGCATCGGCTTTCACCTCGTGTTCATAGGCCAGCCGGAAGGCGTCTTCCTGGACGGGGGCGAGGTCGACACCTTGACCGTAGGTGCAATGGAGACGGGCTCCATACCGCGGATAGGCGAGGTTGAACCAGCAGCTGTCGGGGGCGAATTCCTGCACCGTCTCCACCCGGGCGGCCTTGGATACCCTCAGCGAAAGCGGGCAGTTGAGATCGACGCGGCTGAAGGTGGTGTCGTGCAGGGCGATGCGGAAATACCCCGGTGGCCGGGGCACGGGTTCGGGCGAACCACATCCGACCCAGCCGGCGAGGGCGATGCCCATGGCAATAAGGGCTGTCGCACCGGCTCCCTTGGTAGGACCGGTGCCTGAACCGGGCCGTCCTTCGGGAGGAAGCTCCACCTTGACCTGAAGAACCCGTCGCCGGTCTGCTGCCTCCGCCGTGAGCCGCACGCCCTCGAAAGTCAGGGACTCACCCGGGCGGGGGAGGCGGGCGAGCTGTTCGACCACGAACCCACCGAGTGTGTCGCTTTCGCCCTTGGCGGCCTCGAAGGCCGCGCCGTCCAATTCGAGGATGCGGTAGACATCGACCAGGGCGGTCTTGCCCTGGAACACGACCGTGCGCTCGTCAATGCGGGAGTAGAGGACATCCTCGTCGTCGAATTCATCAGAAATCTCCCCTACGATTTCCTCGATCACATCCTCGAGGGTGATGATGCCACTGGTGCCGCCGTACTCATCCACGACCACGGCGAGGTGCACCTTCATTGACTGGAAATCGCGTAGGAGGTCGTCGATCATCCGGTTCTCCGGTACGAAGAAGGGGGGGCGGAGGAGGGTGTTCCAATCGAAATCCTCCTTGTGGCGGTGGGCCAGCAGGTCCTTGGCGTACAGGATGCCCTTGACCTGGTCGATGCCATGCTGGTGTACCGGCACCCGGCTGTATCCGCATTCGGCCATGGCGCCCTTCAGGTCTGCCCACGCCATGTCCTCAGGGAAGGCGGTGACATCGGTTCGGGGGCGCATGATCTGCTTGACGTCCTTGCTGCCGAAGTTGACGATGCCACTGAGGATGCGGTTTTCCTCATCGCTCCGCTCTTCCGAATCGGTGACGTTGACCGCATGCTCCAGGTCCTCCACGGAAAGTTCGGGGGCGGATTCAGCCTTGCTGGAAAGCCAGACGGCCATGGCGTTCAGGGGCTGCCAGACGGGACGCAGCACCCCTTTGGACACGGTGAGGATGCCGGCCATCCGTCCCGCGAGGCGGAGCGGAGTCCGGTTGGCCTGCACCTTGGGCAGCACTTCTCCGAACAGCACGATGAGGAAGGTGACACCGAAAACGTGCAGCGCCTGGCCCACGAGATCGGGCAAGTGCTTCAACCAGTGCTGCATGAGCACGGTGGACAGCAGGATGATGAGGATGTTGACGGTGTTGTTCAGGACGAGAATGGTGGCCAGAAGCTGCCGCGCTCCGTTCTCCGCGTCGGGGGAATTCAGGAGCCCAAGGATCATCTTGGACCGCTTGTCATCGGCGTCTTCGAGCGTCTGCCGTTCCTGTGGATCGAGGGAAAAGAAGGCGATTTCGCTGCCGGAGATGAAGGCACTGGCCACCAGGAGCAGCACCGAGGCCAGTGCCGTGAGCCAAAGGAGGATTCCAGAGAGTTCGGGCATGGTTCAGAAGGGCAGGTCACCACCTTCCATGGGGTGGGGTCCGGCTGGCGCGGTTGCTTGCGGATGTTCCTCCGCATCGGGCATTTCTCCCTTGCTGCGCACGGTGGCCTTGGGTGACAGCAATTCGAACCGGTCCGCCACGATTTCGGTGGACCGATGCTCCACGCCCTCACCGTCTTGCCAGGTGCGGCTCCGCAAGCGCCCTTCGATGAAGACCTGGTGGCCGGTGTCGAGCAGCCGTTCCGCCAGCTCAGCCGTTTCCCGCCACATGACCACCTTGTGCCACTCGGTGCGTTCGTGGCTTTGCCCGGACTTGTCCTTGTAGCGCTCGGATGTGGCGATGGAAAGCTTGCACATGGCCTGGCCACTTTCCAGCCAACGCAGGGCGGGGTGCTTTCCGAGGTGGCCGATGAGCATGACTTTGTTCAATCCGGGCATGACCTGCAAAGTACCCAAGGGCAACAGACCGGCGCGTGGAGGAAGCCTCAATT
>CALKUW010000074.1 GCA_937996585.1 uncultured Flavobacteriales bacterium | reverse complement strand
GTGGCCGTGTCGGGAAAGACCACGGTGGGTTTGAACGCCCGCGCTTCCTCCAGCTCCATGCTGCCGTATGCGATGACGATGACGATGTCGCCGGGCTGGCAACGGCGCGCTGCAGGTCCATTGAGGCAGACCTGTCCACTGTCGCGCTCACCCTCGATGACGTAGGTCTCGATGCGCTCGCCATTGTTGCAATTGACGATCTGCACCTTTTCACCCGGCACCAGCCCTGCCGCATCGATCAGGTCGGCATCGAGCGTGATGCTGCCGATGTAGTTGAGGTCGGCTTCCGTGATGGTGATGCGGTGCAGCTTGGCCCGCATGACTTCAATGCGCATGGCCGCGAAATTACTGCATGGGGCCGCCATCGGCCCGGGCGCCGATGCGGATGTACAATTCGGTGCGTCGGCTTCGCGCCAGGCTGCCTTCGGGACAGGCCACACCGGGCGGGCACGCTTCCATGGGCAGAAGGTCGCCCTTGCCCTCGAAGCGGATCTGTGACGACGGGAGGCCTGCGAATTCCAGCTGGGCGGCCACATGGCGCGCACGCTCTGCCGCCAAGACTGCATTGGCTTCAGGCTCGCCGTCACTGCTGGCGTGTCCGACGATGAGGACGATGTCGCTTGGGCGCGCTGCCAATTGTCCGGCAAAGGCCTTGAGCTGATCCCGGTCCTCCTTGGTGACGCCTACTGCGCCGAGGTCGTGGAAGACGATCCAGTCCGCCAACCGGTCTGTTGTCAGCCGGTCTGCAACTTCCGGGAGTTCCGATTGGTCACCCCCCATGACCGACCAGCCCGGAAGGGCCAGCGTGGCGATGAAGGACAGTGACCAGGTCGTTCCGCCCAAGGTGAAGCGGCGAACCAGCTGCCCCCGTTCATCGCGCCACTCCGCCGTGGCCGACCGACAGAATTCAGGGGGCCTTCCCAGCAGATTGAAGTCGTAGGAGCGGCCGGCCTCGAGCATGGACAGGTCCACCGCCCCTTCGGCATCCGGTTTGGCCCGGCAAACGGGAAATCCCGCCTCAGCCGTGACCTGCCAGGACAGGCCCTTGATGCGTTCCGATCCGCACCGGACCTCCAGCGTATGGCCGGTCAGGAAGCGGTCACCTGCTGCAGGCAAGGCTGTTGAGCCCTCGGGAATCTCGGGGCACCACCAGACGTCGAGGCCGCCCTCGCCGCCCAACCGCTCGGCGGAGAGCCATCCGCCCACACCGGGCGCCGCCACCAGTGACATCTCATCGCCCGCCGTGTTGATGGGATCCAGCAAGGTCCATTGGCTGTACCCGCCCAACCGGTGGATGCGCGCCAAGTCATACCCCCCTTTCCATGCGCCCTCGGAGGGCTGCGGCAACGCCTCCCGGGCCTCCATGTTGGGACGCAGGGCGACAAGGATGTCGCCTTCCCGCTCCTGCTGCCCATCGAACCCGGCGAAAGCGGCGAGTCCATCGAAGGCTTCAAGGGCCGGAACCTTCCATGGTTCGCTCCATGTGTCCTCGCCGTTGCGCGCGCTCAGCCAGATGGTTGATCTGCTGCCTGTCACGGCCGTCAGGACGGCCATGCCGGAGAGGGGGTCGATGTCCAGGTGAATGATCTGGCCGGCTTCCTTCCAAGCTTCGGCCTGTTGCGGCACCGTGCCCCATACCTCCGGCCGCACCACGCGCCAGGGGGCGCCGTCAAGGGTGGCCATCCGGGTATCGGCACCCTCCCAATCCAAGGGCGCCTCGGTGGGATGGACCAACATGAAAAGTTGCGTCCCGTCCACGCCGAGCACCACCTCATCACCGGCGCCGGCCGCCCCCTTCACATGCGTGCACCGGACCTGTTCGGGTGTTGCCGACTGTCCGAAGCCGCCGCATGGCGACCACATCAGCGACAACGCACCCAACGCGCTCAACACAGCGTGTCGAAGGGTATGCCGTCCGCTTCTCATTCTCCCTCGGCTTGACCTTCTGACGTGCGGTTCCCTCGTTCGGCCATGGCTTGCTTCCACTCCATTTCCGCCTTGCAGGCCTCCTCGTACCAGGCCTCCCCGAAGCGGCGGATGAGCGCATCCTTGCAGAAACGCAAGACGCTCAGGTCCAATCCCGCTCCGCAAGTGATGGCCGATTCGCAGATGGGCCAGCGGTGGTAATTCACGGCGACCAGGTCCTTCAGCTGGGTGAGGCGAACGGGATACAGGTGGCAGCTGATGGGCTTCCGCCATGCCAATTCACCCGCCAGGTGGGCCTGCTCGAAGGCGCACTTGGCCGTGCCGTCCGCGTCGAAAGTGGCGTACACGCACTCCTTGCCCTCGACGATGGGGGTGACGTGGTCGCCATCGGCGTCCACCACGTGCAGGCCTTCCCGCTCGATGACCGCCAGGCTGTCGGCCTTGAGCCGGTCGCGGATGATGGGAAAAGCCTGCTCGACCTCGGCGAGCTCCTCTTTGGTCAGGGGTGCCCCGCTCTCGCCCTCGACGCAGCACGCGCCCTTGCAGGCCTTGAGGTCACAACAGAATTTCCTGTCGAAGAGCTCGGTCGAAATGAGGGTGTCGTCGATCAGGATCACGGTGGCGAATTTAATGCCCCGGCCACGCGCTCGAACCCTGCATGCCGGCTCTGCTTGGGTACCTTGCCGAAGTGACCTCCGCACTCCCACCGAACAGCGCCGCATCGAAAGCGCGATCCCCGCTTTCGCGGCGTTGGGCAGTCTGGAGGGACAGGTCGGCCCGATTGGCGCCGCTCGATGGTCAGCGCCTCCGCAATGCCCTCAAACTCGCACGGGCATTCCGCAAGGCGCGCCATTGGTCCGAGCGGAGTGCGGGCACTTCACCCTTTCCTTTCCTAAACGCCTGGCCGATGAGCCTGAGTGTGGAGCCGACCACGGCCTGCAACCTCCGCTGCCCCGAATGCCCCAGCGGGCTCCGTTCCTTCACCCGTCCCACCGGCATGCTGGACCCGAACCGGCTCGCCGCCCTGCTCAGCGGACCGGAAGGATTGGCCCGCGACCTGGTTTACCTCAACCTCTATTTCCAAGGGGAGCCTTACCTGCACCAGGGCATGGACGACCTCGTGGCGATCGGCAAGCGGGAAGGGCTCTACGTGAGCACGTCCACGAATGCCCACCACATCACGCCCGAACGGGCAGACAGGATCGTGGCGAGTGGCATCGACCGGCTCATCATTTCCATCGACGGGGCGGACCAGGAAGCATACGCCTCCTATCGGGTGGGCGGCAATCTTGAGAAGGTGCTGGACTCCACGCGTTATGTCCTCGAAGCCCGCCGCAGGGCCGGGGCACGTCACCCCCACATCGTATGGCAGTTCCTCGTGGTGGGGCCCAATGAACACCAGCTTCCTCGGATGCGCGCTATGGCCAGCCAATGGGGGGTGGATGAATTCGTGGTCAAGACCGCCCAGATCGACGACCCCCATGACGGCCATCCCCTGCTGACGGGCGACCCCCGTTTGCGCCGGTACGACCGCGACCCTTCCGGCCGTTGGACCCTGCGCAATCCCATGCACGACCGGTGCTGGCGGATGTGGCAGGGGGCGGTGGTCACCTGGGATGGTCGGGTCGTGCCGTGCTGTTTCGACAAGGACGCCGCGCACGACATGGGGCAGGCCGCCGATGGTGCGGGATTCCGTGAGATCTGGTCCGGTGCGGCCTATCACCGGTTCAGGGAGGCGGTCTTCTCCGACCGCAGCGGCATCGAGATGTGCCGCAATTGCACGGAGGGCACCGAGGTCTGGGCATGAAGGAACGACAGCCCCCCCGACTGCTGCGGGCCCTCCTGCCGCTGACCATCGGCCTTTCCGTCGTCGGAGTGCTGCTGTGGCAGACCGTGGATGAAAACGGGGGCTGGTCGGCCATCGAAGGCGCCGTGACGTTGCAGGGGTGGCCCGTCATGCTCCTGCTGCTCGCGGCCCTGGTCTTCACGCGCGATTTCGGCTACGTGCTGCGGCTGCGGTGGCTGTCGGGAGGGACCCTCAGCTGGCGCCAGGCCATAGAGACGACGGTCCTGTGGGAATTCGCCTCGGCCATCACGCCGGGCATCGTCGGTGGAGGTGCCGTGGCCATCTGGGGACTTCACCGCCAGGGAATGTCCCCAGGACGCAGCACGGCGCTGGTATTTTCGACCGCCTTGCTCGATGAGCTGCTCTATGTGGCGGCCGTGCCCGTGCTCCTGTTCGCCCTGGGCAGTGAAGCCGCTCCGGCTGACTTCGATTCCGTCATCGGCTGGGGGATTTTCTGGACGAGTTGGGGGCTCTTGGTGGCGCTGTCGGCCATCATCGGGTTCGGCCTGTTCCTCGCCCCCGATGCTACCCGGCGCATCCTGCTGTGGGTGGGCGAATGGCGGTGGCTCCGTCGGTGGCGCCCTGCCATTCATGGGTTTGCCGGGGACCTGCGGACCAGCTCGGATGCGATGAAGGCCCTTCCGGGCCGCTATTGGGTGGGCGCCAGCCTGGCCACCATCGCCAGTTGGAGTGCCCGCTTCCTTTCCCTGGTGGCGGTGATGGCCATGATCGTCGCCCCTTGGTCGAGCCTGGAGCCCATGACCATCGTGGCGCGCCAACTCATCATGTGGGTCTACCTCCTCATCAGCCCGACACCGGGATCGAGCGGCGTGGCGGAATGGCTGCTGGGGGTCTTCTTCGGCCCCTGGTTCGACCTGGCGTCCTCGCCCATTGCCCCGGCGGTCACCATGCTGATCTGGCGCATGGCGACGCATTTCATTTATCTCCTCATCGGGGTGTTGGTCATTCCCGGCTGGTTGAGGCGCACAGGTCGCGATTGATAGGAACGTAGTTCCGACCTTTGCCGCATGTTCAATGAAAACAAGGAGCGCGGTTTCAGTACGCTCTCCGTACATGCGGGAGTAGAACCGGATCCCAGCACCGGGGCCATCATGACCCCCGTCTACCTCACCTCCACCTACGTCCAGGAGGGCATCGGCCAGCACAAGGGCTACGAATACAGCCGTTCCTCCAACCCCACGCGGGACGCGCTCGAAGCGGCCTTCGCGGCCCTCGAGGGTGCACAGCACGGCCTCGCCTTCGCCAGTGGCCTCGCGGCGGTGGACGCGGTGCTCATGACGCTCAAGCCCGGCGATGAAGTGATCGCGGGCGACGACCTCTACGGTGGCACGCGCCGCTTGTTCACCACGCATTATGCGCCGCTCGGCATCCACTTCCACTTCGTGGACACGCAGGACCCAGCCAACGTGGCGAGCGCGCTGAACGACCGAACACGCCTGGTCTGGCTCGAGACCCCCACCAATCCGCTGCTCCGCATCAGCGACATCGCCGCCATCGCCGACCTGCTCAAGGACCATCCGGCGAAACTGGCCGTGGACAACACTTTTGCGACACCGGCCCTGCAGCGCCCCCTTGCCGAAGGCGCGGACATCGTCATGCACAGCGTGACCAAGTACCTCGGCGGACACTCAGACGTCGTCATGGGCGCCCTCATGTGCAAGGACGCCGAAACGGATGCCGCCCTGCGCACCCTGCAGAACAACGTCGGTGCCATTCCCGGTCCCATGGACTGCTTCCTTGTCCTGCGCGGGATCAAAACGCTGGGCATCCGGGTACGGCAGCACTGCGCCAACGGAAGGGCAGTGGCCGAATGGCTGAACGCCCACCCCAAGGTGGACCGCGTCTACTGGCCCGGCTTCGCGGACTTTCCCAACCACGCCGTCGCCGCGCGCCAGATGCGCGATTTCGGCGGCATGATCAGCTTCACCCTGCAGGATGACAGCCTCGCGGCCTCGCGGAAGGTGTGCGAATCGACGCAGGTATTCGCCCTGGCAGAATCCCTCGGTGGCGTGGAGAGCCTCATCGAGCACCCCGCCCTGATGACGCACGCCTCAGTTCCGGCCGAACAACGCGCTGCGCTTGGGATCAATGACAGCCTCATCCGCATCAGCTGCGGCATCGAGGATGCCGAGGACCTCATCGCCGACCTCGCACAGGCCCTCGACGCATGAGCGCGAACGGCGAATCGAACCTCGCCATTGTCGGTGCCGGCCTGGTCGGCAGCCTGCTCGCGTTGTCCCTGGCGCGCCGGGGGCACCACGTCACCGTCTACGAACGCCGGTCCGACCCGAGAAAAGTCGGCGATGCCTCCGGTCGTTCCATCAACCTCGCCTTGAGCGAGCGCGGTTGGCGCGCCCTGGAAATGGCGGGGGCGCTTGAGGCCGTCAAGCGCATTGCCCTGCCGGTCAAGGCGCGCTGCATGCACGCCCTCGCGGGGGAGCTCACCTACCAGCCATACGGCCTACCGGGACGCGGTCGGTTCGGCAACGACGAGTGCATCTATTCAGTGGCCCGAGGACCGTTGAACCGCATCCTGCTGGAGGAGGCCGAAGCGACTGGACAGGTGGAGGTCCGGTTTGATCACCCGCTTCATGATTTCGATGAGGTGGAGGGTGCCGTCGAACTCCAGTTCGCCGATGGGAGCCGCCAGCAGCACGACCGCGTCTTCGGAACGGACGGTGCCTTCAGCGCGGTGCGGGGGCGCATGATGCGCACGGATCGCTTCGATTTCAGCCAATCCTATCTCGCGCACGGATACAAGGAGGTCGCCATGCCCCCCACGGCCGATGGGGCATTCGCCATCGACCCCGAAGCGCTGCACATCTGGCCCCGGGGCCATTTCATGCTGATGGCCCTGCCCAATCCGGACCGCACCTTCACCTGCACCCTGTTCGCCCCCTACGAAGGGGCGGACAGCTTTGCGGACATCCCCGATGCAGCCGCAGCCCGCCGCTATTTCGAGGTGCATTTCCCCGACGTGCTCCAGCACCTCCCCGACTTCGACGCCGAATGGGCGGAGAATCCCACCTCATCGCTGGTCATGACCCGCTGCAATCCGTGGAACCACGGTGACCGTGTGGTGCTGCTCGGCGACGCGGCCCATGCCATCGTGCCGTTCTACGGGCAAGGCATGAACAGCGGATTTGAAGACGTGCGGGTGCTTGCCGACATGCTCGATGCCCACGGGGGCGCGCCGTCCGAAAGGGAGTGGCCGGAACTTCTGGGCGACTTCAGCGCCGAGCGCAAACCCAATGGCGACGCCATCGGCGACCTGGCCTTGCGGAATTTCATCGAAATGCGCGACAGCACCGGAGATCCGAAGTTCCTTCTCCGGAAGCGGATCGAACGCCGGCTGACCGACCTGCACCCTGACAAGTGGACGCCACTCTATTCCATGGTCACCTTCACCCACATGCCCTACAGCGAGGCCATGGCCCTCGGCCGCATACAGGACGGCATCATGGAAGAAGTCATGGACCGGCCCGACATCGCCGACTGCTGGGACAGCGATGAAGTCGCTGCACACGCCCTTCGGTTGGCCGCAGAACGCATGCCCCTCACCACCGCATGAAGAAACTGGAGCACATCGGCATCGCCGTCGAAGACCTGGAGACCGCCGAACGCATCTTCGGGGACGTCCTGGGCAGTCCCTCCTACAAGCGCGAGGAGGTGCTGGGCGAAGCAGTCCTGACCTCTTTTTTCCAGGCGGGTGAATCCAAGGTGGAACTGCTCGTGCCGACCTCACCGGACAGCGCCATCGCCCGCCACCTCGAAAAGCGGGGACCGGGGTTGCACCACATCGCCTTTCTGGTAGACGACCTCGAAAGCGAGCTGGATCGGCTGCGCGGACTCGGCTACCGAGTCGTCGTCGAGCCCAAGAAAGGGGCCGATGGCAAGCGCATCGCCTTCCTCCACCCAGGCGATACGGGCAAAGTGCTCGTCGAATTGTGCGCTGAGGCGGCCCCGCAGGGCTGATCCAAGCCGGGCCAGGGTGCACCAATGAAAAAGCGCCCCGGACGTTTCCAGGGCGCTTTACTTAACCAAATTGCTTGCCTGCCACGCTTGCCTCGTGGCACCAACGGCTTGAATGCGTGCCGTTGACATTTCAAACGTACCCCGACACTTCCGCCCCCGCTGTAAGACCTCCAATCCAACCGGTTGTAGTCCCTCGCCGACAGCGTGTCGGACAAGGAGATGATCGGGGCGAAACGGGCATAAAAGGAAAGCGCCCCGGACGTTTCCAGGGCGCTTCACTTAACCAAATTGCTTGCCTGCCACGCTTGCCTCGTGGCACCAACGGCTTGAATGCGTGCCGTTGACATTTCAAACGTAGGGCGATACTTCCGCCCCCATTGTAAGACCCCCAATCCTACCGGATGTAGTCCCTTGCCGACAAGCTGTAAGAC
>CALKUW010000073.1 GCA_937996585.1 uncultured Flavobacteriales bacterium | reverse complement strand
ACGTTCACCCCGACGGGTGGTACGTGGGAGGGCCCGGGTGTGGTGGACGCCGATCTGGGGGTGTTTGCGGTGGATGTGGCAGAGACGGGTGTGGGTGACTTCGACCTGTTCTATTGGTATGAGGACCCGGTGACGGGCTGCCGGGATACGGTAGACCACGATGTGTTGGTGCAGGACATCCCGGTGGTGGACGCAGGGTTGGATACGGTGTTCTGTGACCAGCCGATCCCGGGTACGCTGGAGGGCTTCAGCCCGGGCTTGAATGAGCTGGGAACGGGATACTGGACGGGCCTGGGCGGCGCAAGTGGCGCTCTGGATGCCAACGGCACCTTTGACCCGAGTATCAGCGGGTTGGGCACGTTCGGTGTGGTGTACACCTACACGGCCGATGCGACGGGGTGTACGCACACGGACACGATACAGGTGACGGTGACCGAGCCCGTGGTGGCGGATGCGGGTCTGGACACGACGGTGTGTGACAACGCCTACCCGCTGCAGTTGGAGGGCTACTTCCCGACGTCGGGGGTGAGTTGGTCGGGGATGACGGCGGCAGCCGAGGCGGCCTTGCTGGATGCCGAGACGGGCTTGATCAGCCCGGCGATCCTGACACCAGGGGATTACGACTACCTGTTGGAATACGGGGTGGGGACCTGTTACACCAATGATGAAGTCACGGTCCATGTCGATCCATTGCCGGAGATCACGCCGGGCCCTGAGGATGCGTTCTGTGCAAACCTGGGATACCAGGCCATGAGTGAAATGAACCCACTGGGTGGTACCTGGTATGGCTTCGGTGTGGTCGACCCACAGGCAGGACTGTTCGAGACGGCCCAGCCGCCGGGAGACTATCCGGTCAACTACTGGTATCAGGATCCGATCACGGGTTGCAGGGATACGGTTGATCACCCGGTTGAGATCCTCGAGGTGCCTGTGTCGGCATTCGAGGCGGACACGCTGGGTTGCACCAACCTGGATTTGCCATTGACCAACACCAGCCAGGGAGCAACCGGGTATTTCTGGCAATTGGGACCGGTGTTCACCAGCACGGAATTCGAGCCGGGCTATACGTTCCCGGCCGATGGCGTCTATGACCTGGTGCTGTACGCGACCAATGACCTTGGTTGTACGGACACCAGCGGGGCTGTGGTGGAGATTACCCATCCGCCAACGGCGGATTTCATCCTGACTCCCGACAGTGGGTGTGCGCCGCTTGAGGTTGAATTCACCAATCTCAGTGACGGGCCCTACGCGGACTTCCTGTGGACGGTCAATGCCGCGGAATATCCGCAGGTTGAGCCACCGAACCTCAACTTCCAGCAGGGAGACAGCATCATTGATTACGTGGTGCAGCTCGAAGTGGAAAACCTCTGCGGCTACGATGTCCTCGTAGACAGCATCAAGGTGTTTCCGACACCGCAGATGAACTTTGTCCTGTCAGAGGATACGGTATGCAGCCCCTACGAGATGTTCATCGTCAATACCTCTGTTGGTCTGCCGGATGATGTCGTGTGGGATTTCGGTGATGGCACCGGGTACACGGGGCCGGATCCGCCGCCCCATTTCTACAGTGTGGACAGCTTGCCTGAGCTCTTCGACATCACAGTCGTGGGGACGAATGAATGTGGGGTGGACGATACGACTTTCTCGGTGCTCGTCAAGCCGAACAGCGTTCAGGCATTCTTCACCCTGAGCAGTCCGGTGGGGTGTGCGCCCTTCACCTTGGAGGTGACGGATTTCAGCGTGGCCACCACGGACATCACTTACGATTTTGGCAACGGGGATTTCTCCAGTGATTCAGTTTCCACCACGGTGTATGCTGAAGCCGGGGATTACGAAATCACACAGTTCGTGACCAACGGTTGCTCCTACGACACCCTGCTGACACCGGTACTCGTGCACCCGATTCCGGCGATTGAACTGTCCGTGGAAGAGCCTGCCCTGTGTGAAGAGGACTTTTTCTTCTTCGAGGCTGTGGTGGACGACCCTGGCGATGCCGATTGGGATTTCGGAGACGGCGCTGGATTCGAAGGGCTCAATGCCGTCCACGCTTTCGATCAGGCAGGCACCTATTGGGTCACGTTCGAGGCGGTGGCGGCCTTGACGGGATGTCCGAATCAAGACAGCCTGCAGGTGGTTGTCCACCCGAATCCTGTCATTGACCTCGACATCCTCCCGGAGACGGGGTGCCACCCGTTGGAGGTCACGTTTGCCAACAGCACCACGGGAAGTGCCTATCAGGTATGGGAATTCAGTGATGGTTCCGAGCCTTCGGTGGAATACGCCCCGGTTCACGTCTTCGAGAATCCCGGACTGCAGCCGGTGACCTTCCCGGTCTTCCTGACCGCACAAAGCGATGAATTCTGCACGAGCAATTCGGTGTGGAGCGTGACGGTGCTGCCGACACCCCAGGCGATCTTCTCGCTTGAGGAGGAAACGAGTTGCTCGTACCCCATCGGGGTTTCGGTGACCAATGGCAGCATCGGTTCGGTGACCCATGCCTGGACCTTTGCCGATACCGTCCAATTTGACGGGTTCGAGCCCAGCGGATGGGAAGCAGCAGGTGTGGGCGTCTATCCGGTGGAATTGCTGGTGACCAACAGCTATGGATGTACCGATGTGGCAGAGGATGAGTTCGAGGTGTTCCTCCCACCGATCGCTGGACTTGATGCGGCGCCATATGCGGGGTGCAATCCCTTGACGGTGACCTTCTCGGATGCCAGCTTCAACAGCACGGATACCTACTTGAGCATCGAGGGGATTTACGACGGTCCATTGCCTTCCAGCGTGGTCCTGGACCAAGTGGGCGCCTATCAGGGCGTCGTCACCGTGGTCAGTCCCGATGGCTGTGCGGATACGCTTTCACTTTCCGAGCAGTTCGAGGTGTATCCGCTGCCCACGGGGTCATTGGCGGAGCCTGTTTGCGCCCTGGACATTCCCGAGGGTTCGGGGTGGTGCACCGAGTACCGATTTGCGGACACGACGCAGGCGGGGGTTCAATACCAATGGTATTTCAGTGACGGTTACTCCGAGGTGACCACCACCGCGGAGATGGTCCATGACTTCGGGGTGGACGAGCTGGAGCACACCGTGCTGGTCATCCTCCAGAACGAATACGGTTGTCCGGACACCTTGTTCAGCGCATTCGAAGTCATCTCGGAACTCGAGGTCTACGTGCCCAACGCCTTCATGCCGACAGCCGAATGGCCCAACAACGCCTTTGCGCCGGTCTTCAATTCAAACGGCCGGGTCGAGAACTATGAGTTCGTCATCTTCAACCGCTGGGGAAGCGAGGTCTTCCGGAGCGAAGAGGTCGGCAAGCCTTGGATCGGGGATGGTTCCATGCCCTGGAACAATCCCGGTACGCACTACGCCCAGGACGATGTCTACAACTGGATTCTGCGGTTCCGCGACCGCCTTTCAGGTTCGGGAGGCATTCAGGAACGCCGCGGCATGGTCGTCCTGCTGAGGTGAGGATTCAAGTTGGAGGGTGCCCCTGATTAGATTTTGCCAGTAATGGTCCACCACCAAGTTTTGAATTTGCCGATCCATCGGGGCGTCTGAAACTTGGGTTTGGAGTCAAAGATTCCCTGCCGCTTCACGGAGCCCTTCCGAACATTTTTCGTGTTGTTGCCAAACTCGCGGCGTGCTTTTTTGCCGCGGGAAATGAACCGCTTGTAATAGTTCTCGCACTCCCAGCAATCGGCGTTGTTCCTGTCATTGCCCTTGCAATTCAGCAGCATGACCAACCCGATTTCATGGGCCCACCCGCTGGGGGACAGCTGGGATGAGGTGAGGTCCATGGAGTAGCGGAATCCGAGGTTCTCGCGCTGCAGGCTCATGGCGAGGATGAGGGCGTCGCGGTATTGGAAGCCGGGCATTCCGCGGTACCAAGGTCCGATTTCGAAGGTCTGTCCCCCGGACTCGTATCCGAAGTTGAACCCGGTCAAGAGGTGCTGGAAGTCTCCCTGGCGGCGGTAGAAGGTGCCATAATGGATGTGGGTGGGCCGGTTCCTGCCCATGAAGAGCTTTCCATGGGCATAGCCCGTGAGCTTGATCGGCAGGACGCTTGGCCCCTCGAACAGCGATTCATTGGGCTCGTTGATGTGGTGTGCGGCCACGCCCCACTCAATCCACGGCGTTGAATAATCGTCCCTCGGGGCCAGGAGCGCATACCGCATTCGAAAGCCTGCGGAAACATCCGTGAACTTGGTGTTGCCCTGCTGATCCGGACTGATGGCGGTGCCATAGATGAACCCCTGTCCCGGGTCGATCATGTCGGGAAACGTGAGGCGGCTCCAGTCGAGGGATTTGTCCAGGATGCCGAATTCGATGCCGGTGCCCAACCGGATGCGGCTCGAGAGTGCGCCGTAGGCACTGATCTGCAGTCCGAGTTTGGTGGAATTCAATACGGACATGCCCGCATTGTCATGCATGATGTAGCCTCCGAGGTTGACCCTGAAATTCTGGAACTCCCTGCCATTGAACATCAACCCGGTGGGTTGCAGTTGGTAGGAGGCAAACAAGGTGGCATAGTTGCCCACCAGGTCGTGCCATTGATTGCGGTACTGGAAGTTGACTTCGTGGCAGTCCTCTCCAACGGCAGCCGGGTTCAGGTAGGTCTTGTTCTGATTGAACAGGGTGAACTCGGGATCTTGCGACCAGGAACCCATCGCAGTGCCCAAGAAGGACAGTACGAGCAACAGCCGGGACAGTGGGGTCAAGTTTGGCACGACAAGCGATTACAGCCCTGAAATTTACGGAACACCCAACGATTCGGTCATCCGAGGGGTCGCTTTGCACGGTCAGGCAGACAACGTGCACGAAAGGGTAGCGGCCTTCAGCGCCCGCCCGTGAATTATGGTGTATCATTGACACATGCTTCTTCAACGTCATGGAGCCCTTCTCGCAGGGGCTTTTTTTGTGTCCATTTTTTCCGTGGCCTCCGCGCAGGTCAGCCTCCCGCTTGACTTCGAGTCGGGCACGGTAACCGCCGATTTCGCCGACTTCGATGGGGGTGTGGCCGAGGTGGTGCCCAATCCGGCACCCGATGCGGTCAACGACAGCGAGACGGTGGGCCGCATCGTCCGCAACGGGGGCCAGATTTGGGCCGGCTCGCTGCTGCAGCTGGACGATTGGCTCGATTTCTCCCAGACGACATCCATCCGGATGAAGGTTTGGTCCCCGCGCCAGGGCGTTCGGATCAAGCTCAAGCTGGAAGGCTATGATGTGACGGAAGTGGACCAGTGGAATACGACGCAAGGCGGCTGGGAGGTGATGCACTGGAATTTCGCCGGTGAGTATTCCCTGACCTATGACAAGCTGGTCTTCATGTTCGATTTCGAGGTGACCGGCGACGGCACGGACCAATCCACGTTCTACTTCGACGATATCGAGCTGGTCGACGCCAGCGAGGGCCTCGCCCAATTGGACTTGCCGTGCACCTTCGAGGATGCCACGGTGGACCCGACCACCTACGACTTCTGGGGCGCTGCCTCGCAGATCGTGATCGATCCCACCAGCCCGGCCAACCAGGTGGTCGAGGTCGTCAAAATGCCGATGGCGGCGACCTGGGCCGGCACGATGATCGGCACGGTGCAGGG
>CALKUW010000072.1 GCA_937996585.1 uncultured Flavobacteriales bacterium | reverse complement strand
ATGTTCGCAGTGCCCATGGCGCGGCGCAAAAATACGCCATAAAAAAGGGAGGCCGCTTGGCCTCCCTTTCCTTGGTCAGTCTATGAATCAGCTTCAGCTTTCAGCCTCTTCCTTGCCCTCCTCGCCAGCATCGTCAGCCTTTTTCTTGGCCGTCGTCTTCTTGGCAGCGGGCTTCTTGGCTGCCGTCTTCTTGGCAGCGGGCTTCTTGGCAGCGGCCTTCTTGGCAGCAGGCTTCTTGGCGGGCTTCTCCTCCTCAGCAGGGGCTTCTTCCGTCGCCGGTGCTTCCTCTGCTGCCGGAGCTTCCTCGACAGCGGGTGCCTCCTCAACAGCGGCAGCTTCCTCCACTGCAGGTGCTTCTGCTGCCGGCTCTTCAGCCGGGGCATCTTCCATCTGCTGCTTGAGCTGTGACAATACGTCGAGGTCGCCGAACGTGGTCTTGGCCTGACGCTCGTTCACCTCACGCACGGCGCGCTGCGTTGCGGGGCTTGAACCACCATCGCGATCGTCGCGGCGCTTGCGGTCACCGGCACCACCACGCTTCTTGGCGGGCGGCTCCTCGTATGTACGCAGGTGCGACACCGTAATGCGCTTGGCGTTCCGGTTGAACTCGAGCACGATGAAATCTGCACTCTCCTCCAGCTTGATGTCCGTACCATCCTCGCGCTTGAGGTGCTTGGCCTGACAGAAGCCCTCCACACCGTAAGGCAGGGCCACGCCGACATTGCTGCCGTCGATGGACACCACAGTACCCTTGTGGGTGGAGCCCACTTCGAACACGCTTTCGAACGTGTCCCACGGGTTCTCCTGGAGTTGCTTGTGGCCGAGGCTCATGCGGCGGTTCGCCTTGTCGAGCTCGAGCACCACGACTTCGATCTCGTCTCCCACGTTGCAGAACTCCGAGGGGTGCTTGATCTTCTTCTCCCAGCTGAGGTCGGAAATGTGGACGAGGCCATCGATGCCCTCCTCCATCTCGACGAACAGGCCGAAGTTGGTGAAGTTGCGCACCTTTCCGCTGTGCTTGGACTGCACCGGGAACTTGAACTCGATGTTGTCCCACGGATCCGGAACGAGCTGCTTCATGCCGAGGCTCATCTTCCGCTCCTCGCGGTCGATGCCCAGGATGACCGTCTCGATCTCGTCGCCAACCTTCAGGAACTCCTGCGCGCTCCGCAGGTGCTGGCTCCAGCTCATCTCGCTGACGTGCAGCAGGCCTTCAACACCTTCTGCCACTTCGACGAATGCACCGTAGTCCGCCACGACGACGACCTTACCCTTGATCTTGTCTCCGACATTGACGCCTTCGGACATGGCATCCCACGGGTGAGCCGTGAGCTGCTTGATGCCGAGCGCAATACGCTTGCGGTCGTCGTCGAAGTCGAGGATCACGACATTGAGGCTCTGGTCGACTTCGACCACTTCCTCCGGATGGTTCACGCGGCCCCAGCTGAGGTCGGTGATGTGCACCAGTCCGTCCACGCCACCGAGGTCGACGAAGACACCGTAGGAGGTGATGTTCTTGACCACGCCCTCGAGCACCTGACCCTTCTCCAATCCGGAGATGATCTGACGCTTCTGCTCCTCCAACTCGGCCTCGATAAGGGCCTTGTGGGAGACGACGACGTTCTTGTACTCCTGGTTGATCTTGACAACCTTGAACTCCATCTGCTTGCCGACGTACTCGTCGTAGTCGCGGATGGGCTTGACGTCAATCTGGCTGCCGGGCAGGAAGGCCTCGATACCGAACACGTCGACAATCAGGCCGCCCTTGGTACGGCACTTGATCGTACCCATGATGATCTCGTCATTCTCCAGAGCAGCATTGACCTTGAGCCAAGCGCTGTGGATGCGCGCCGTACGGTGCGAGACCACGAGCTGACCATTGCGGTCTTCCTGCTGCTCGACAAACACGGGCACGACATCTCCGACACGCAGTTCGGGATTGTAGCGGAACTCGGAGGCGCCAATCACACCTTCGGACTTGTAGCCGATGTTGACGACGATTTCCTTCTTGCCGATGCTGACAATGGTGCCGTCCACCACTTCCGCTTCGCGGATCAGGTTCAGGCTACCCTCGTAGAGATCCTCGAGCTTGGCGCGCTCGGCAGGATCCATCTCTTCTTTCTCAGCATCCTGGTCGTCCCAGTTGAATTCGTCACCGGGCGTTTCCCACTCACGCATCACGTAGGGCTCAGCAGGCTTCTCCTCAGCAGCCGGAGCCTCCTCGGCGGGAGCTTCCTCGGCAGCCGGAGCCTCCTCGGCGGGAGCTTCCTCGGCAGCCGGAGTCTCCTCTGCGGGAGCTTCCTCGGCAGCCGGAGCCTCCTCGGCAGGAGCTTCCTCGGCAGCCGGAGCCTCCTCGGAGGGAGCTTCCTCAGCAGCCGGAGCCTCCTCAGCGGGGGCTTCCTCGGCAGCCGGAGCCTCCTCGGCAGGAGCTTCTTCGGCAGCCGGAGCCTCCTCAGCGGGGGCTTCCTCAGCAGCAGGAGCTTCCTCGGCAGGAGCTTCCTCGGCAGCCGGAGCCTCCTCAGCGGGGGCTTCCTCAGCAGGGGTTTCTACTTCTTCGGTGGCCTCGGGCGTGGTTGCCTCTTGGGCCTCCTGCGGCTGATCCGCAGCAGCATCGGGAGATGCATTCGCCTGGTCTTCAGGCTTTTGATTTTCTTCGGTCATCATGACTCGAAGGTCTTTTTGTATTTACCGGTCGCGCCTGTCCGGCAAAGGGGTCTAACAATGGGCCGATGGCGCTGGCCCTAAAGGGGGCGCAAAAGTAGCTCCAATTCCATTGAAATCAATGCAATTGGCAGCAAATCTCCGATGAATCAAGGTTCGATGATGCGCGCGTTGCTGAATCCCATACCACGGGCTTCCTCCAGCCACCCTTGCGCCGTATCCTCATCGGTGAGTCTGGTACGGTAACGGGTTAGCCCCTCATTCCGCACCGACCGCACCTCCCAATCGAGCGGAGCATCGAGAATGGCATTGGCCAATCGCACGGGAATGGTGCTGTTGAATACACCGAGCTCAACAAGGAATCCGGCGTCGGCCCCATCATTCTCATCGGGCGCTTCCAAAGGAGCTGCGTCACCATTCGTTTCCTGTGCGGCATCAGGCGCAGGCTCCTCCCTTGGCAAGGAAGCGATGGCAGTAGTGGATGCTTCCAGGAGCGGAATGCGGCGTCCGTTGATGTACACCACGATGAAGGCGTCGCTCAACCCATCGGCTTTGAGTTCATCCCGGTGCCGTTCAGCGGACACCTGATCGGCGAAACGGCCGGAGAACAACCTCAACCAACCGTCTGAACCGGTATCCTCGCGGGTCAAGGTTCCCAGGCGAGCCAATGCTTCGCGATCAGGCACCCCCCGGAAAGCCCCCACCTGAACACTGTACACCCTTCCCTCAACATTGTCCCAGGTCGGGATGTCCGCAGCTTCCTCGATTTCCTCATTGGCCAATGGGCGATCTGTCACGCGGTTGTCCGCCACATCTGAAGACTGCCCGATATCATCCGATGATGACGCACCTGCAGCAGCGACCGCCAGAGCGCGTCGTTCCTCAGCAAGGGCCTCCGGTTCGGGGCGGGATGCGACCACCCTTTCTCCATCCACGAAGCGCACCACGAAAGCATCTTCATAGCCCAAGGCGCGAATGGCATCACGGGCCTCTACAGCAGCATCATATGCGTCAAAACTTCCCGCCATGTATCGGGTGATGCCATTGCTCAACGACTGTGCCCACATCGGGTCGAATGCCGCAAAAAGGGCTGCCGGCAAGGCATTTCGGAATGCACCGACTTGAACCTTGTATTCCACGCCTTCCGCAATGGGGGCACCCCGCTCATCGGCAAAACGGACGGCAGCGGAGGCAGCCGGGTCCAATCGACCGGGAACCCCAAGGATGGAACGCTCCAGCGCTTCACGCTCAATCGGCCTCAAACGCAAACCTTTCCCAGCATCCCCGTCCGACCTACGTCCAACCACCTCTGCTGCCGGCAGGGAAATCCCGAATTCACGAACCGCTTCTTCCTGCCCCTCCAATGCCGCTGCCACCGTGGCTTCTGAGACCGCAACAGTGGCAACCGCCGGGGTTGAATTTGGGGAAGTCCCAACTGCTTCCGACCCTACCCGGGTTTCCGACCGGACTTCACCCCCCGCATCGCCTCGAACAATGGGCAAATCCGACTCGCCAACACCCGACCCTTCCTGCGGGGATTCCAAAGCCATATCCACGAGGCCTGTGTCTTCCTGCACGGTACGCAAGCGGATTTCCAATGGCGAAGGATCAACTCCAGACCAGGCCCTCCGAAGGTTCCGGTCCGCAAAGAATACCGCCTTGTCCCATGCCATTCTTTCGGAACGGGTCGCTCCGGCATCCGGAGGGGATGCTCCCCATTCGATCCGTTCTCTCAAGGCAGTGAGCAATTTCCATTCCGACGCTGTCCATTGGGCTTCCCAAGCGTCAGCCCCGAGCTGCTCCTCCCACTCCGACCAATCGGCTGCCACCTTCGAAAGTTCCTCCAGCAAAGAAGGCTCCACCTCTCCACGGGAAACCGCACCAGACGAAACCAGTACCTGCTCGAGGTCATCCGGAGATGCCGCAGACCATTCAGCCGTTGCTGGCGCTTCATCCACCGATGACGGCACTGTTGGAGCTGAGCCGCTCGCATCTGCTGCTTCACCTTCGGGAGTCGAGGTCACTTCGGCAGCAACATTCACCGCTGTCTCCTGAGCAATCGCATCATCCTTGCCTTCCCCGGTTTCCGCTGAAATAGCATCGGTCACATCCGCTTGACTTGCCTCCTCCATTGAGGAAGCGCTCCCAGATTCATCTGGTTCAGATGCCCCCTTCACCTCCGCAATGTCACCATCCGCAGTCAAGAAGGCATCGGCAGCACTCACCCAATCCATGGCCCCCGCCTCATTTCCCAAAACCTGCCAATCCGCAGCGTGGTTCATCAACTCTGCCAACTCCTCACCCTGTCGACTCCACATTTCAGCAGGCGCCAACCTGGACCTTGACGGCGCTTGGGGCTTGGACTCGAGCAACACCTCCCTGCGGGAAATCAAAGGTGCCATAACCCTTGAACGCATCTCATCATCCATTCCGGCATCCTCCATGACGGCCATCAGGGAATCCACTGCCACATTCGCAGATTCCATGCGTTCATCCGTGAGTTCCTCCAAAACGTCAAGTGCAGTACCCCGCCATTCCACCCATGCTTCCTGCACAGGCTCGGGGAGGGAGCGGAAGGACGCCTCATCCATCGGGGCAACCCAACCCTCCGGCCCAATGACCTCCATGAGCTGCTCCCACTCGCGTTGTACACGACGGGAGGTGGCGAGGGCATCTCCCCATTCAGAACGAAGTGCTGCATCGTCCACCGTCTTTCCGACGTCATTGATTTGCCCACCATTCATGGGCACGCCACCCCATGCGGGGAACAGCAAGTCCATGCGCTCCAATCCTTCCGAAAGGGCCATTCGGGCTTCCGGATCCACCACATCGACCTCTTCTGCACTTGTCGATTCAACCTCAGCAACGCCATCGACCTGTTCCTTCGACGGACTGACCTCGTCAACTTCAACAGGCCCTTCACCTGATTTCGCATCATCCGCCACTTCTTCACCGCCCTGAAAGCCATTGGATTCCAACACGATACTGGACCCATCCACTTCTTGTGCTTCGTTTTCAGCCCCGACGGAGACAATGGGATCCACCGAAGGCTCCGCATCCTCATTTCCATTGTTCGCGACAGTTACATCATCCCGGGTCATATCTGATCCGTCCTCGCCCTTATCCACCTGGGTTTCGCCATCAGATTCGCCGAGGTATTCTTCTCTCGCTGCCAAGTCATCCGAAGGATCGTACACCTTCATCTCACCCGACTCGAGCAAAGCCAAATCTTCATCACTGGCACCTTCCCATGAGGCCTCCCAGATGACAGTCATGCGCTCCAACTGATCTTGCTGCCTGCGCAACCAATCCCCACGCCATCCAGACAATTCTTTGCGTGACCAATGGTCTTCAGCTTGGGTCAACGCGCGGTCCAACTCCTCAAGGAGTGCATCACCCTCTGCCCTCGACCAATCTCCCGCATCCGGCGAAACACCCGGAACGCCCCGGTTGGCATCCCGCCAATCAGACCATCGTTGCTTCGCCCGTCCAATATGGAAACCGTCCACGGAGGCCAACTCCCGAATGGCCAACTTCTCACGGCGCAGTGCCAGTGCTGCATCACCCGCCACCTTGGCCAAGGAGGCTTTTGTGGCAGATTGAACAGCGTGTGTCCATTCATCAAGCATTTCCTCGATGTCCTCGGTATCTACCCCATCCCGGACATCCTCCGCCACCAGCTCCATGCGGGGCCGCACACCCTCCATTTCGCCCACACCGTCGTACAATTCGCCGGCTTTCGCAAAAGAAGGATCATCGAGGAAAGAACGCTCAAGGTCCAACACTTCCTGGGCCTTCATTTCCCAGAAGGAGCGCAATTCTTCAGGCCGCTCTTCCAACCACTCATCCACCTCGGATTCCGAGAGTGAACGCTTGCCATCCAAAGTCCCGGCCAAGGCAATTCCAGACGCCCCCTCCTCCGCATCCTGCTCAACAGAACCTGTTGCCTCTACTTGCACCATGTCTTCTTCTGCGGACCTGCCGGCTTCCTCAAAAGCCAACGCCTCTTCCGCGCTGCCCTCCCCATTTACTGAAGGCTCCAATTCCTCTGCTTCTGCTACTTCATCTCCGGATTCACCCATGGCTCCCTGTTCCGGCTCCTGTTCCTGCCACCATGTGTCCCAGCCCGTCTGGGGGGTCGGCATTCCTTCGTCCTGCACTGCCACAGGGGTACCGCCGCCATCCTCCATTTGCAAATCGGCCAGTACAGCCCAGTCGGCCAGCACGTCCGACTGGTCTTCCAGGCTCCAACCGGAAGCGGACTTCTGCAATTGCCAAGCCCCCTCTTCCTCGCCGAACGATTCCGCAAGGATCCGTCCATCGGCATCCTCGAGGACAACCCGAACACTTCCATCTCCTGCGTAGGCGAGGTGTTGCGCTCCACCATCCTCCATGTCCCGTTCCGCGACCAGCTCCCCGCCGGAGAACACCCGCAGCTTCAAACCTTCTCCTGCCACTTCATCCGATGACCACGCCACAGACCCCGTCTGCATCCTGTCGTTGGTCAATGCCACCCGATAGGCGTGAATTTTGCCCTGAACGGCAGCACGGTTCGAAGCCATCCATGCTCCCCCCTCCGCTTCCGGTATGAAGAAGAGGTCATCGTTCACGGAATTGACCGGGTAAGGAAGCCGGCGGGGCACTCCGGTCGGAATGCCATCCAAACCACAGGAAACAGCATAGATGTCGTACCCCCCCAAGCCACCGGGACGGTTGGAGGTGAAATAGAGCAACCCATCTGGGGACAGATAGGCATCGCGCTCATCGTATCCTGAGTTCACAGCGCCTTCCAGGCGAACCGGTTCGGTGTAGGCTCCACTGCGGATCGACACGCGAAACAAATCCCAACCACTCGTACCCTTCTTGCCCAGCGAACTGAAGACCAACACAGTGTCACCATCATGTAGGGCCATGCGACCGGCGCCCACTTTTTGGTCCGCCTTGGATTGAAGGGCCGACGGCACAGCCACCAACCGCAACCCCGGCACATCCGGGTTGTAATACCTGAACGCTGCGTCCGGTGCGGATGGCACCCGCTCAATGACCTTCAATGCTACGGCTTCGGACGGGTCCCAAATGACCGCAGCACAAACTGCTGCCCCTTGTTCGGCCTCCGCCTTGAAACGGGCCTTCTTGCCTGCTGCTGCGAGGTATGCCGAATAAAGGTCACGGGCCCGTTCGAAATCGTACTCCAGTTGGGCCAACCTTGCTTGATGGTATGGCAAATCCACGTCCGAACACCCCTTGCGCAATGCGATGCGGAGGTGGCGACGTACCAGCGCCAGACGCCCGGGCTCGGACAAGGCACATCCCGCCAGCCGGCCGTGTAGACAAGCTTCTTCTGGAAACAGACTGACAAGACGCTCGTAATCCTCCAGCGCACGCAACCAATCCCCACGCTCGTAAGCAGACTGAGCCCGGGAGCGCATCTCCTGCTGCTGCGGGTCGCCCTGACCAGAAACCGCACCTTGAAACCACAGAAAAAACAGGGAAAGCAACACCTGTCGGCATCCCAACCGGACCCCGAATCCAACCGTTGCGACCCTGCGTGGATCCATGACGGCAAATTGACCACTGAAAAACGTGTTGCGCGTAGGAACAGAGCGGTTTTTCAACAGGAATGACCTGACCTTCGCCCGTGACCCGCCGCAACTACCTTTGCGCGCAGATTCACACGACATGTCGAACGCATTCTTTCAAGTCCCCTATCCCGAAAATGAACCGGTACTGGGCTATGGCCCGGGAAGCCCCGAACGCCAGGCGCAACTCGCCAAGTACGAGGAAATGCTCAGCCAAGCCCCCCTCGACATCCCGATGGTCATCGGTGGAGAAAAGATCCTGACCTCCGACAAGCGTCCGCTTTCCCCTCCCCATGACCACCAGCGTGTCATCGGACATGGCAACTTCGGTTCGGCCGAACATGTCGAAAAGGCCATCCAATGCGCGTTGGATGCGCGTTCCAGCTGGTCGGCCCTGGCCTGGGAACAAAGGGCGAGCATTTTTCTGAAGGCAGCGGACTTGTTGGCCGGCCCCTGGCGCACCCGGATCAATGCCTCCACCATGTTGGCGCAGGGCAAGAACCTGCACCAAGCCGAAATTGACGCCGCCTGCGAATTCATCGACTTCCTGCGGTTCAATGCCCACTTCGCACAGGAGATCTACGCACAACAACCTGAGAGTGCCCCCGGCATCTGGAACCGCCTCGAATACCGCCCACTGGAGGGATTCGTCTTCGCCATTACCCCGTTCAATTTCACGGCAATTGCCGGCAACCTGCCCATTTCAGCGGCATTGATGGGCAATGTGGTGGTCTGGAAACCCTCCGATGACCAGATCTACTCCGCACACGTCATCATGGAACTCCTCCACGCAGCAGGGCTGCCTGAAGGTGTGATCAACCTTGTCACCGTCGATGGTCCCGTTGCCGGCGACGTCGTGTTCAATCACCCGGATTTCTCCGGTCTTCACTTCACCGGGAGTACAGGTGTATTCCGCAGCCTCTGGCAGACGATTGGCGGTAACATCGCGAAGTACAAAACCTATCCCAGGATTGTCGGTGAAACCGGTGGCAAGGATTTCATCATCGCCCACAAGTCAGCCGTGGCGGACGAAGTCGTCGCCGGCATCGTACGCGGTGCATTCGAATTCCAAGGGCAGAAATGCAGCGCGGCGAGCCGGGTCTACATTCCCGACAACCTCTGGCCGGAAATCAAGGAGAAATTGACCGCCGAGGTGGCCACACTGAAGGTGGGCAGCCCGGCCGACCCCACGAACTTCGTCGGAGCGGTCATCAACCGGCGCTCCTTCGACAAGATCAAGGGGTACATCGAATATGCCCGGGACCATGCCGACGCGGAAATCCTCTGCGGTGGAACCTGTGATGACAGCACCGGGTATTTCGTCCATCCCACCGTCATCCTCGCCAAAGAGGCCCATTTCAAGACCATGGAGGAAGAGATTTTCGGACCGGTGGTCACGCTATACGTCTATCCTGCCGACGATTTCGATGGCGCTCTTGAACTCGTGGATGGAACCAGTGAGTACGCCCTGACAGGCGCTGTCTTTGCGCGTGAACGCTACGCCATTGACGATGCGATGAGGGCCCTGGAGAATGCCGCCGGCAACTTCTACATCAATGACAAGCCCACCGGTGCCGTGGTCGGACAACAGCCTTTCGGTGGAGCCCGGGGATCCGGTACGAACGACAAGGCGGGCAGCATGCTCAACCTGCTTCGTTGGGTCAGCCCACGAACGATCAAGGAAACCCTGGCACCCCCCACGGATTACCGCTACGCCTTCCACCAGAAATGAGGCGCAGTCTGTGAGAGTCAATGAAAAAGGGGCGCATGATGCGCCCCTTTTTCGTGATGTGAACTGAAGTCAGTTCAGGCCACCGGCTCAGCAACGAGCTTCGCAGCAGCCTTCTTGGCAGCCGGCTTCGCAACAGCCTTCTTGGCGGCCGGCTTCGCAGCAGCCTTCTTGGCGGCCGGCTTCGCAGCAGCCT
Source organism: uncultured Flavobacteriales bacterium (assembly GCA_937996585.1). Classification (GTDB taxonomy): domain Bacteria; phylum Bacteroidota; class Bacteroidia; order Flavobacteriales_D; family Sanyastnellaceae; genus UBA8752. Next base: position 2,065 of record CALKUW010000072.1, on the reverse strand, counting down.
TCTTGGCGGCCGGCTTCGCAGCAGCCTTCTTGGCAACCGGCTTCGCAGCAGCCTTCCTGGCAACCGGCTTCGCAGCAGCCTTCTTGGCAGCCGGCTTCGCTGCAGCCTTCTTGGCAGCCGGCTTCGCAGCAGCCTTCTTGGCAGCCGGCTTCGCTGCAGATTCCATGCGGGTTTTCACCTTGGTCTCTGCTTTCGACGCGGCAGAAGGACGACGCGGCTGTCTCCCGCGATCATCCATGGGCGTTTGGGCAACCGATTCAAACACTTTGTCATAGGGAGCCTTGAGCTTTCCCTCACCAGCCAGCCAAGAGGTCAATACAAGGAACTTCTCCTTCTTGCCCGGCAGACCGATGGTGTCCACCTTGTTCAAATGTGTGCGCAACCGGAAGGCAGCATTCAACACGCTGGCCTTGGCGTTCTTCTCCTTGGCCGAAGGCAGATTGTGCATGACCATGGCATCCCTGACGAGCTCAGCATAGCTCAGGGGACGATCACACTGCCGCAAACGACGCAGAATGAAGTTGCCCCAAACGCTCTTGGGACCACGCTTTTTGGGACGACCCGCCTTTTTGGCTGCAGGCTTCGTTTCCGCAACCGATTTCCTCGGGCGGCCTGGCCTTCTTTTCGCAGGTGCTACAGTCGTTGCTGCCCCTGAAGATCCAATTCCATTGGTGATTTCAACTGTTCCTCCATCCATTTTGGAGAGGACCTCATCCACATGCTGCAAGCGGGCCGCCAATTGGAGCCTTTCCTGCTCATAAAAGCTGCGGATATTCTGCAATTCAGCATCACTGAACTGCACTTGTGCTTTACGCGCCATTGATTTTCAACGTTTTGATTGATAATACGTCCATTTCGTATTTGCCAGGCAGGGGCGAAGAAACAAAACAAAATGGAAACTGAACAATGACCTTCGTCAATCCGACAATTCCCCGGGGCAGGGCCCCGGGGACGTCAAGGCTGTAAGCCGGATTCTGTCGCCCCGAAGGGCTTTCCACCATTGATCTGCGCAACCTACCCTCCAACATTGGGCGGGTCACCCTCAAACGCTGGTTTACATGGTCTTGCAGCCCGAAAGGTTTACCTGAGCCGTGCGGTCACCCGACACGCTGGTGGGCTCTTACCCCACCTTCTCACCCTTGCCTGTGCCCGAAGGCCATCGGCGGTCTGAATCTCTGAAGCACTGTCTGTCACCCTTGCGGGCGCCTCCCCTTTCGGAGAGTTCGGTACCCTGCGCTGTCCGGACTTTCCTCACCGACCCGAGGGCCGGCGCGGTGGAACACCTTGAACTGCGAAGATACTCAGTCCCAAGTGACGTCGAGGACAAGGCTGTTGCCTCCCCGCAGAACCTCAACCGGAGTGACCTGCCCTTCCTCGAACATGGCGAGGCCTTCCATATAGCCCATCATGTCATTGACTTCGTGGTCGCCCATTCGCACCACGACATCTCCCTTCTTCATGCCGGCGTTGGCTGCGGGACGGTCTTCACTCACGCCGTCAATCCGCATGCCCGTACCCGAAAACAGGTAGTCCGGAACCACACCCAGGGTGACCTTGAAGCGGGGCGTGTCATCGTTGGAGCTGTCCTTTGTTTTGGTAAAGGGAACGGAATCCTGAGCGCCGAGCTCACGCACAATGCACGCCGCAAAGTCTGCGATCCGCACCATGCCCTCATAGTTGAGTTTGTCAGCGGTATCCGTGGGCTTGTGGTAGTCCTCGTGTTGCCCCGTAAAGAAATGCAGGACCGGAATGTCCTCCAGATAGAAGGACGTGTGGTCCGACGGCCCGACCCCACTCTCGCTCAACACCAATTCAAACCCAGCGCCCTCTTCCTCATTGCAGGTCTCGAGGATGTCATTCCAAACCGGCGAGGTTCCATTGCCATACACGGCGAGCGTGTCGCCCCGCAGGCGACCGACCATGTCGAAGTTGATCATCCAATCGATGTTGTCGAGCCCGACCGTGGCTTCGTTGGTGTAATGGTTGGACCCCCAGAGTCCTTTTTCCTCACCACTGAAGCTGGCCATCAGCAAGGGTGCGTCGGTCATGGGCACCGCAGCGTGGC
>CALKUW010000071.1 GCA_937996585.1 uncultured Flavobacteriales bacterium | reverse complement strand
GAACCTTGACCGCCTTCGATGTAGAGCTTGTCGTTGGCCATCTGCCCGGCGGCATCGAACCCGAAGGTGTAGTCGATCTGGAGGCCGTCGTTGGCGACGACTCCGTTTGCGGCTGCGTAGGCGTCGAGTTGGGCGTCACCGTCTGCGACTTCCGAGCCGTCGTAGTCGAGGGCGTCGGAGGATCCCATGACGACGATGTTGGAGAGGGTGAGGTCACCGGCGACCCAACGGTCGAAGGCGTCTTCTGGGGTCTCCTTGTCTTCGATCTCGATTCCTTCGGCTACGTTGGTGATGAGTCCGTTGGAAACGTTACCACCGGAACCGTTGCGGAACAGGAGGCCTTGTCCACCGCCTACACCGACGATGGTCCAACCGTTGACGGTCGGGGTAGAGAACGGCATCTCGTCGGCGGATACGTTTCCGTCGTCGGAGTCGTCACCGTCGAGCTCACCGCCGCGGTCACCTACGCCACCGGGCTGGTCCTGGATGGCGAGCCAGTTGCTGTTGGCAGCTCCACGGTATCCCTGGTCCCAGTCGAAGCTGTCGTCACCACAGAAGGCGACGATGGCGTTGGACACGGATACGGTACCTCCGAAGAACTCGATACCGTCATCGAGGTTGGAGATGACCTCCACGTTGTTGATGGTGGTACCGGAACCGACACCGGCGAGGGTGATGCCGTTGATCTCGTTGGCAGCACCGAGCTCGGTACCGCCGTGGCGTACGGATACGTAGGTGATGATACCGGAGTTGTCGGCGTCGTTGCTTCCACCGTAGACGGCGCGGTCGTTATCAGAGGGGATGCCCTCTACTTGGGCGGGACCTCCGAAGTTGGTGGAAGCGTCACCGAGAACGATGAGGCCACCCCACTGACCGCGGGTGTCGTAGGAGACGGAACCGTCGAGCGGATCGGCCTCGTAGGTCATGATGATGGGGCACTCGGCGTTTCCTTCGGCGAACATCTGACCGCCTTTGGCGACGATGAGGGCGGAGGCGTCCACACCGCTACCGGCGGCACCCTTGATGACGGTACCGGCCTCGATGGTGAGGACCTGACCGCTGTTGACGAACACGTATCCGTTGAGGACGTAGGTGTTGTCACAGGTCCAGGTGGTGGTACCGGTTCCTTCTCCGGCTTCGGAGATGTTGACGATGGGGCGGTCGGCCAACGGCGGGCAGTCGCATTGGTTTCCTGTGTTTCCAGCATCGTCGGAGAAGAGTCCGCGCTCGTCGCAGAACGTCCAACCCGTGGCGAAGCTGTGGCCGGATCCCTGGTTGACGTCGAGGTTCACTGCGTCGGTGGCCTGCTGACCTGCAGCGTCGAAGGCGTAGGTGTAGTCCACGTTCATGAAGGACACCTCAATGCCGTTGGCGGCAGCGTAGGCGTCCAGTTGTGCATCACCGTCAGCGACTTCGGAGCCGTCGTAGTCGAGGGCATCGGTTCCACCGACGAGCTTGATGTTGGAGAGGGTGAGGTCACCTGCGACCCAGCGGTCGAAGGCGTCCTCGGGGGTCTCCTTGTCCTCGATTTCAATGCCTTCGCTGGTACCACAGATGAGGCCATTGGTCACGTTACCACCGGAACCGTTGCGGAACAAAAGGCCCTGGTTGTTGCCGGCACTCACCACCGTCCATCCGCTGACGGTCGGGATGGAGAAGGGCATCTCGTCGGCGGAGACGTTGCCGTCATCAGAGTCGTCACCGTCGAGCTCACCGCCGCGGTCTCCCACAGCGTTGGGGACGTCTTGGATGGCGAGCCAGTTGGCATTGTTCTGTCCGCGGTATCCCTGGTCCCAATCGAAGCTGTCGTCGCCACAGAAGGCCACAAGCGCGTTGGTGACGGAGACGGTTCCACCGAAGAACTCGATGCCGTCGTCCAGGTTGGACACCACTTCAATGTGGTCGAGCACCGTGCCGGATCCGACACCACCGAGGGTGAGGCCGTTGATCTCATTGGCAGCTCCGAGCTCGGTGCCGCCGTGGCGGATGGAGCAGTAGGTCATGACACCGGAGTTGTCGGCGTCGTTGCTGCCGCCGTAGACGGCGCGGTCGTTGTCGGCGGGGATGCCTTCGACCTGGGCGGGACCACCGAAGTTGGTGGTGGCATCACCGAGGATGATCACACCTCCCCACTGGCCGCGGGTGTCATAGGCGACGGAGCCGTCGAGCGGGTCGGCTTCATAAGTGAATACAATGGGGCAGTCGGCGCCGCCTTCGGCGAAGATCTGACCGCCCTTGGCGACGATGAGTGCGGAGGCGTCCACGCCGCTACCGGCAGCACCCTTGATGACGGTACCGGCCTCGATGGTGAGGGCCTGACCGCTGTTGACGAATACGTATCCGTCGAGGACGTAGGTGTTGTCACAGGTCCAGGTGGTGGTACCCGTTCCGTTTCCGGCGTCGCTGATGTTGACGGTGGGGCGTTGGTTGAGCGGAGGACAGTCGCAGTCGGTAGCGGGGGCTGCGACGAACAGGGACCGGTCATCGCAGAACGTCCATCCCGTGGCAAAATCATGGCCGGAACCCTGATTCACTTCCAGGTCGAGTTGGTCGGTGGCCTGTTGGCCAGCTGCATCAAAGGCAAAAGTGTAGTCGACATTCAAGGAGGAGACCTCAATGCCGTTTGCAGCGGCGTAGGCGTCGAGCTGGGCATCGCCGTCGATCACCTCTGACCCGTCGTAGTCCAGGGCATCGGTTCCACCGACGAGCTTGATGTTGGAGAGGGTGAGGTCCCCTGCGACCCAGCGGTCGAAGGCGTCCTCGGGGGTCTCCTTGTCTTCGATCTCAATGCCTTCGCCGGTGCCGCAGATCAGGCCGTCGGTCACATTGCCACCGGAACCGTTGCGGAACAGGAGGCCCTGGTTGTTGCCGGCACTCACCACCGTCCAGCCGTTGACGGTCGGGGTGGAGAAGGGCATCTCGTCGGCGGAGACGTTGCCGTCGTCGGAGTCGTCGCCATCGAGTTCACCACCGCGGTCTCCCACTGCGTTCGGGGCATCCTGGATGGCGAGCCACGTGGCGTTGTTCTGTCCGCGGTAGCCTTGGTCCCAGTCGAAGCTGTCGTCGCCACAGAAGGCCACGAGTGCGTTGGTGATGGAGACGGTGCCGCCGAAGAACTCGATGCCGTCGTCCAGGTTGGACACCACTTCGATGTGGTCGAGCACCGTGCCGGATCCGACACCGCCGAGGGTGAGGCCGTTGATCTCGTTGGCCGCTCCGAGCTCGGTACCGCCGTGACGGATGGAGCAGTAGGTCATGACACCGGAGTTGTCGGCGTCGTTGCTGCCGCCGTAGATGGCTTGACTGTTGTCCGCCGGAATGCCCTCAATCTGGGCGGGACCACCGAAGTTGGTGGTGGCATCACCGAGGATGATCACACCTCCCCACTGGCCGCGGGTGTCGTAGGCGACGGAACCGTCGAGCGGATCGGCCTCGTAGGTGAAGATGATGGGGGCTGCTGCCGTGCCGTTGGCAAAAATCTGGCCGCCCTTGGCGACGATGAGGGCAGAGGCGTCCACACCGCTGCCGGCCGCGCCTTTGATGACGGTGCCGGCCTCGATGGTCAGCACTTCACCGTTGGATACGAAGACGTAGCCGTCTAGAATGTAGGTGTTGTTGGACGTCCAGGTGGTGGTTCCGGTCGAACCGGTGACCGTTACCGTGCCCTGGCTCATCAAAGAGGAGGACCAGGCAAGCACGGTGATCATGGTAATCAGCGATCTCATGACAGGGATTTGGATTTGAGGGTTGGATTTTCCCCCGCAAATTGTCCGGGTCCCTGTCTTTTAGTCGTGTCTAAAACCTTATGCTTGCCTGCATCATCATCAAGGTTTTTCGAACCTCGTGTTTCCAAATTCGGATGATAATCCGATCCGAGATTAATGTCACATTAACCCATGGTTTCATCAATCTTTCATCCCCTGTCAAATGGGGGAAAGCCACAGGGCTTGCATGAAACCTATAATCAAGGTCCATTTGAGCAAGGCATTGACCCTTCTCCAATGTGGGGATGACCCGCGCAGGGAAATCCAAGCCAGCAAAAGGGTCAATCCCGGTACGGCCGACCCCGTCAGTAAAAGCAGATTGTCATGGATGTTGAATATGCCGATGGTCAATGCGTACAGGAGCACGGTCACCAAAATGCCGCGTGAGGTGCGGATGCGGGTCCGTTCCGCGCCGTGGACCACCGTCCAGGTCTGCTTGCCCGCTTTTCGGTCGCCTTCGATGTCGAGCGCGTCCTTGACAAGCTCGCGCTGCCATCCGACCGCGAAGGCGAAGCCGGCGAAGGTGCACAATGCCACGGCGAGCATGGGGCGTGAGGGGGCGGGCCAGGCAGACCACTCAAGGGTGAGCAACCAGAGCGGAACGGCCGCCAGGAGCGCCGCCACGACGATGTTGCCCGTGTTCGGGCGCCCCTTCCAGCGCGCGCTGTAGCGCCACAGCAGGAAGCTGATGAGGGCGGCCATGCTGACGAGCATGGGGTTGCCCGTCCGCAGGGTCAACCAGAGCGCGGCCGCCAAGCCGAGGCCGTTGAGCACCTGGTGGGTCAGGATCAGGACGCGGCGTTTGACGCTCCGGTCCACGATGGCGCGGTCCGGACGGTTGATGCGGTCCTCGTCCACATCGAAGTAGGCGTTGATGAGGTTGCCGGCGGCCATCAGCAGCACCACCACGGCCATGCCCAATGCCAGGTTGAGGTGGCCACCTGCCGTTGACGGCGGCGCATCCGCCCATCGGACCAGCCAGCCCCAGTGCAACACGGCCATGGTGGCGGCGGCAATGGCGAGGTTGCCCGGCCGGGTAAGCCGGATGACACCGTCGAGGTTGGTGCGCTTGCTGGACAGGTTGGGCTTTTCCATGGAGGTCAGGCGCGGGAAGGGGCATCGACCAGCTCGGTCGTTCCGGCCACGGTGCGGGCGTAGTTGAATCCCGGGTGGATCGCACAGGCGCCGGCATTTCCTGCTGTATCCATGGCGAGGTAGCCCACCTGCAGGTCCGCGACCGGCATCTTGCGCATGATGCGGTCCACGGCTTCCTCGCAGGCTGCCTGAGGGGTACGTCCCTGCCGAATCAGCTCCACGACGAGGAAGGACCCCAACGTCTTCATCACGGCTTCTCCCAGCCCTGTGGCCGTGCAGGCTCCGACCTCATCGTCCACGAAGAGGCCCGCCCCGATGATGGGGCTGTCGCCGACGCGGCCCCGCAGCTTGTAGGCCAGGCCGCTTGTGGTGCAGGCGCCGGCCAGGCGACCATCGTGGTCCTGGGCGAGCATGCCGATCGTATCGTGGTTCTCCACGTTGATGATGGGCTTGTATTCAGCGCTTTGCTTCCACGCTTCCCAGGCCCGCCGGCTGTCTTCCGTGAGGAGGTTGCGCGGTGTGAACCCATGGGCCAATGCGAAATCCCGTGCACCGGTGCCGGCGAGCAGGACATGGGGGGTGGTCTCCATGACCTTGCGGGCCACGCGCACCGGGTGTTCGATGTCCTCGAGGAAACAGACGCCACCGGCATCGCCATCGGGCCCCATGACGCACGCATCGAGCGTCACCTTGCCCTCCCGGTCGGGCCGTCCACCCAAACCCACGGAAGTCCCCGTCGGGTCGCTCTCCACCACGGCGGTGCCTTCCACCACCGCGTCCAGGGCGTTGCCTCCGTTCCTCATCTGGCGCCATCCCTCCTCATTGGAGACGATACCGTGGTTCCAGGTGCTCAGCATGTGTCCTCCTGAAAACCTCTCGCCGCTCATGGGGCGTGCAGGGTGTTCAATGGAGCGGGCCTGCAGGAGCCGGGTCGGGTCCAGTCCAAGGAGGAGGGCCGATGCTCCGAGCTGTCGGAGGAAGGTGCGGCGGCGCGTCATGCCGGGAAGTTAGTCCAAGCGCGCCTTTCGTTGACCAGCCGCAAGCAGCACAGGCAGCAGGGTCAAGTCCACTAGAACGGCAAAAAGGAGCGTGAGCGACACCAGGAATCCGATGTGGAA
>CALKUW010000070.1 GCA_937996585.1 uncultured Flavobacteriales bacterium | reverse complement strand
TGCCGTCCCCGTCACTGTCGTTCAGGCAGTTGCCGTCGCAGTCGAGGAAGGGTTCGGCATAGGTGCAATCGGCCGGATCCGTGGCGTCCCCGTCGTAATTGCATGCGGTCGCATCCTGGCAGCCGGAGACTTCGAAGACGTCGCAGATGCCATCGCCGTCCGCATCGTCGATGCAATTGCCGTCGCAGTCAAGGAAGTCGTCGGGATAGGTGCAGGAGGCGTCGTCAATGGTGGCACTGCCATCGTAGTTGCAGGCTTCGCCGTCCGTGCAGCCGGCACAGCTCGCGTACTCACAGGAGGAGTCATCGTCGGTGGCGGTGGGGTCGTAGTTGCAGGCCGTGGCATCCTGGCAACCGGCGATCTCGTCTGCATCGCAGATGCCATCGCCGTCGGCATCGTCGAGGCAGTTGCCATCGCAGTCGAGGAGGGGCTCGGCAAAGACACAGGATCCGTCATCGTCCGTAGCGGCAGGAGTGTAGTTGCAGGCTTCGATGTCCGTGCAGCCGGCCACCTCGTCTTCGTCGCATACCCCGTCGCCGTCGGCGTCGTCGAGGCAGTTGCCTTCGCAATCGAGGATGTCCGTTGCGGGATAGGTGCAGGAGCCGTCCTCGTCCGTGGCGAGCCCATCGAAGTTGCAAGCCGCGCTGTCCGTGCAGCCGGGCACTTCGTCCTCGTCGCAGACTTCATCGCCGTCGGCATCGTTAAAACAGTTGCCGTCACAATCGAAGTTGGGATCGGCATAGAAGCAGGAGCCGTCCTCGTCCGTGGCTGCCGGGTCGAAGTTGCAGGCGCCGGGTTCGGTGCAGCCGCCGATTTCATCGGTGTCGCAGATGCCATCGCCATCGCTGTCGGCGGGGCAGTCTCCATTGCAAATGCCGAGGGCATCGAAGCTGCCGACGCAGTCGTCGAGGTTGTCACAGATGCCGTCCCCATCGGCATCGGAAAGGCAGTTGCCGTCGCAGTCCTCGCCGGGGTCGGGGAAGGTGCATGTCCCGTTGTCATCGGTGGCGCCGGGGTCGAAGTTGCAGGCCGATACGTAAGTGCAGCCCGGTACTTCGTCGGCGTTGCAGATGCCGTCTCCATCGGTGTCGTTGATCACCACGACTCCATCCTGGCAGGCGGTGCAGAGGCCGTCCGCATAGATGCAGCTGCCGTCTTCATCCGTGGCGGCGGGATTGTAGGCGCAGGACAAGGGGTCGGTGCAGCCGGCAATCTCATCGCCGTCGCACACGCCATCCCCGTCCTCATCCAGCAGGATGAGCATCGCCCCGTCGCATTCGGAGCAGGGCAGGAGGGGAAAGATGCAGCTGGCGTCATCCTGCACGGCAATGGGGTCGTAGTTGCAGGCGCCGAAGTAGGTGCAGCCGGGGAAAAGGCAGCTGCCGTCCTCGATTTCGGCGAGGGGGTTGTAGTTGGCCGCGGCGGGATTCGTGCACCCCGCATAGATGCAGGACCCGTCGTCGATCGTGGCGTCCGGGAAATAGTTCAGGGCCAACGGATCGGTGCACCCGAAGCAGGAGTCGAATTCGCAGGATCCGTCGTTCACGAAGGCATCGGGACTGTAGTTGCACGCTGCGGGGTTGGTGCACCCATAGCAGCTGTAGTCGCAGGAACCGTCGTCTGTATTGGCGAGCGGGTCGTAGTTGCAGGCCGGGGTGTCGGTGTCGATGCAGCCGAGGACGATGCACGACCCGTCATCGACGTCGGCGTCGGGATCGTAGTTCTCGGCATTGGGGTTGACGCACCCCTCGTACAGGCAGGTGGGGGTGGATTCGGTAGCGGCGGGGTTGAAGTTGACCGCATCGGGGTCGGTACAGCCGCCGATTTCGTCGTCGTTGCACACGCCGTCACCGTCCGTATCGAACAGGCAGTCGCCGTTGCAATCGAGTCCCGGCTCCGGGAAGACGCAGCTGCCGTCGTCTTCCGTGGCGAGGTCGTTGTAGTTGCAGGCACTGGGATTGGTGCACCCGTTGCTCGGGAAGGGCAGGTTGACGTAGACGTTGTTGACCTGGATGCCACCGAGAAAGATTTGCGCATTGACCATGCCGCCCAGGTTTCCATTGGTGGTCAATTGTGCAATGAGGACCCTGCCGTCCGGACCGGGCAGGCCGTTGACGGTGGTTGGCAGGACGTACCATGCACCGCCTGTGCTGTCTGACATGGAAAAGCTGCTGCCCGGAGATCCGTCGGCAGGACGGAAGGCCTGCGTCCACGATTGGCTGCTGGATTCCGCGACTGCCACAGTGCCTTCGCCCAGCGTTGATTGTGCAGGCTCGTCGATGCCGATGGTGATGAAACTGTCGAATTCATTGGACGGGAATGTGCCCCAGACGGCAGGGTAGATCCCCTGGGCCGTGACATCGCCAAGGGGGGATTGGAAGAAGTCACCGCTGGTGTTGACATGCAGCGGCTCAGCAAATCCGCCGTAGATGGCGGAGAGCTGGTCTGTCATGTCGGACATGGCCAAATAGACGCGGTAGGTGTTGTACCCCGTCAGGTCGGCATCCGGCAAAGGGCCGATGTTGGTGGCGATGGTATCGACTTCGATGTGGAATGCCTCAAGTGCGGCCGATTCGCTGGCTTCCTGAAGCCCGGATGGATACCAGGCGGTTGCATCCTGTCCCCATCCGTGGGCTGGGGGAATCAAGAGAAGCGAGGCGAGCAGGCAACGAAGCGGGGTGAGGGGCATCGTAGAATTCGGTTTGTTCAGGGCTAATAAATATTGACTTTCGTCTTTGTAATACACGTGACGATTACGAAATCGGGGTAGCGCATTGCGTGGCATCTTGCAGTCCATGCGCGTCCTGCACATCGCCAGTTGGTACCCCAACCCCGTGAATACCCAATTGGGCAACTTCATCCGGCGTCACGTGCAGGCGGTCGCTGGGTCTGTAGAATGCCGTGTATTGCACGTCTGGCCGGGTTCAGACTCTAATCAATGGGGAATATCCATCGATGATAATACCGGTCTCGTCGAACAAGTGCTACAGGTGCCGGACCTGCCGCCGCGCCAGTTTCGCATGAAATGGGCCTATCGCGTGGCGATTTCAAACCTGGCCGAGGAGGGGTGGAACCCCGACATCGTACACCTCCATGTGGCGGCCGAGGGTGCTTCTGCAGCGGTGCACGCCGCGCGGACATTCGGGGTGCCGCTGGTCGTCTCCGAGAACTGGACGGCGTATCACTCCGAGTACGGACGGGCCTTCCGACCCAAGGAAAGGCGGAACGTAAGCGAGGCGCTTCAGGCAGCAGATCTGCACCTGCCGGTATCGGAGCATTTGGGCCGCGCCATGGCGGCATTTGCGCCGGATGTGCCACAGCGGGTGGT
>CALKUW010000069.1 GCA_937996585.1 uncultured Flavobacteriales bacterium | reverse complement strand
GCCGCCATTCAGGGCGCTGGCGAGGTCGTGGCGGTGGACATCGACCCGTGGAGCGTGAGGAACACTGAAGAAAACCTCACCCTCAACAGCCTCGAGTCCGGACCGCGGTTCGAGGTTCGCGAAGGCGGTGCGGCGGTGCTCGCGGAGGAGGACACGGACCGCTTCGATGTGGTCATCGCCAACATCAACCGCAACATCCTGCTCGCCGATATGGCAGCCTATGCCCTTGTGCTGAAGCCGCACGGCATTCTCATGCTCAGCGGATTCATGGAGCCCGACGTGCCGTCATTGACGGCGGCTGCTGGTGGATTCGGCTTGGAGGCCACTGGACTGCGGGCCGAGGAGGAGTGGCGGATCCTCACCCTTCGAAGGTGAAACTGATGATGAAGCTCCGGGTGCGGAGACCATCAAAGGCCGCGCTGAAGGGACTGTCGTCCTGAATCAGGACGTTGCGCATGCCGAATTCCGTCTTCATTTCGATCGAGAATTTGAAGAAGGGCAGAAAGAAGTCCGCACCTGCCCCGAAGTCGAGGCTGGAATTGCCTTTGGCGAGTTTGAGGATGAAGCCGTCCTGCAGGCTTTGGTTCACATCGGCCTGGCTCTGCATGTCTCGGCTCAATTTGGCTCCGACCAGTGCGTAAGGCGCAAAGTTGCCAATGCGCTGCGTCCGCAGTTTGACGATGAGCGGAAAGTCGAGGTATACGCTCTCCGTGCGGACATTGATGGGGGTGGAGGTGCCGTCCGGATTGCGGAACCGGTAGAGCAGCCCCCGGTCTTGGAAACTCAAGCCCGGAATGAAACGGATCCGAACCGTCTCGTTGACATTCAGCGACGCGAGGAGGGCGAGGTTGAATCCCGACAATGCATTGTTCTCCACGCTCAGCAGGCTGTCTGCAAAGGTGTAGTCAGGCCGCAGCTGAAAATTGAAGCTGCTGGAGTTGCCGCTGAGGAGGAACCCGAAGTGGTAGGCGCGGTAGTCGAACTTGGCGAGGTTCTCCTTGGCGGTCTGTGCCGAGGCGGTACTCTGACCCAATAGCATGAGCCCCACGCTCGCCAAGAGCATCAGGTGCCCAGCGGATTTTCGTGCCGATTGCTTCATCCGGGTTGGTGTGGAAACGGTTCCACCGGGGTGAAATTGCTTCAACTGGGCCATGCACGCAACCATTGGGCCAACCCGGAAGTGAACAGGGAGGTCATCAGGGCCACAGCGATCCACATCAGCAGGGCCGCGGTGAAATGCCACAGGGGATCAAATTGAAAGCGCATGCTGTCCAATGCCTGCTCCTTGGCTGCTTCACGGTCGAGCGTAGCCAACCGCGCATCCTCAGCCTGCAGTTTGGCGTAGGCTTCCTCATCGGAAAGTGACGCCTCGATGAACCGCTCGAACTCCAATTGCCGCAGGTGTGTGGCATTCGCCATCACAACGTGGTGGTAGGCAACGATGCTGCCAGAAGCCAATACGGCATAGAGGATGGCCGGCCGCAACCCGGACTTGAACCTGTCAATGAAATGAGGAGGTTCAATATGTTGATATACAGCAATGAAAGACACGGAAATCACCAGCGCAAAGTGCAGCATGACGCCAAGGGTGATGCCCGCCTCGAAGGAAAGTAGCCCCGCACTTCCCAGCCTCGCTGCCCACCAGATGGACATGGCGAGGAGAGCGGTCAAGGCAGGATTCCTGAACAAGGGGTGCGGCGTCAGCCGTTCATGGTGATGAGGAACTCCTCATTCGAGTCGGTCCTGCTCATTCTGTCCTTGAGGAACTCCATCGCTTCGATGGGATTCATGTCGGAAAGGTGCTTGCGCAACACCCAGATCCGCTGCAGCATCTCCTTGTGCATCAACAGGTCCTCGCGGCGCGTGCCGGAAGACAGGATGTCGATGGCGGGATAGATGCGGCGGTTGGAGATGCGGCGATCCAGTTGCAATTCCATGTTGCCGGTGCCCTTGAACTCCTCGAAGATGACTTCGTCCATCTTGGATCCGGTTTCCGTGAGGGCCGTGGCGATGATGCTGAGCGATCCGCCGTTCTCGATGTTGCGGGCCGCACCGAAGAAGCGCTTGGGCTTCTGCAGGGCATTGGATTCCACACCACCGGAAAGGACCTTGCCGGAGCCGGGAGCCACCGTGTTGTAGGCCCTTGCAAGGCGGGTGATGGAGTCGAGCAGGATGCAGACGTCGTGCCCGCATTCGACCATGCGCTTGGACTTCTCGAGTACGATCTCGGCAATCTTCACGTGGCGGTCGGCCGGCTCGTCAAATGTGGAGGCGATGACTTCGGCGTTCACACTCCGCTTCATGTCCGTCACCTCCTCAGGACGCTCGTCGATGAGCAGGATGATCAGGTAGGTCTCCGGATGGTTCTCGGCGATGGCATTGGCCACGTCCTTGAGCAGGGTGGTCTTACCGGTCTTGGGCTGGGAGACGATCATGCCACGCTGGCCCTTGCCGATGGGGGAGAACAGGTCCATGACGCGGGTGGACATGTTGCCATTCTTTCCGGCGAGGTTGAAGGCTTCCTGGGGGAACAGCGGCGTGAGGTACTTGAAGGGCACACGGTCGCGCACCCACGAGGGGTCACGGCCATTGACCTTTAGCACCTCCACCATGGGATAGTACTTGTCGCCCTTGCGCGGCGGCCGGATGGAGCAGACCACGTTGTCGCCCGTCTGCAGGCCTGCCGCCTTGATCTGGCGGTTGCTGACGTAGACGTCGTCCGGGCTGTTCAGGTAATTGTAATCGGCACTGCGCAGGTAGCCGAAGCCCTCCGGCATGATCTCCAGCACCCCTTCAGCCTGGGCGATTCCATCGAAGTTGAACCCATGTTCTTCAGGCTCTCCGAGGCGGTCCTTGTCGCGGTCGCGGCGGTCGCGGCGGTCGTTCCTGTCGCCCCGGTCCTTGCGGTCATCCCGGTCGCGGCGGTTGTTGCGGTCGCGGTCGCGGCGGTCACCACGGTCGCGGCGGTCACCGCGCTCGCCGCGCTCGTTGCGGTCTCCACGGTCCTGACCACCGTCTTTGCGGTTGCCGCGGTCCTTGTTGTCGTCACCGCCTTTTTCAGCACCGTCCTGGTCGCCCTTGCTTCGGTTGTCATCCTGGCCCCGGCTCCGGTTGGAGCGGGCGCCCTCTTCGCGGCCCTTCTTCCGATCCTGGTCATCTCCGCCTTCCTTGGCGTCATCACCACGGCTTTCCTTCTTTGCTGCGGCGCGCTGACGTCCACGGCTGGGCTTGGGCTTGTCATTCTCGCCGCCTTCGGGGGCTTCCTGTTTGGCCTTTGCGCTGGTGGAGACGGCCTGCTCATCGAGGATGGCATAGACCAATTCCTGTTTCTTGAGCTTGTCCGTGCGGGCGATGTTGAGCTCCTTGGCAATGTCCCGGAGCTCGGCAACCTTTCGGCTGTTCAAATCAATGATGTCGTACATATGGGGTTCCCACGGTGTGTGGGCGAAATGGCGTTCAAAATTCCCTGAGGAAGGCCCGAAGGCCGTGCACCAAACAGGTGCATGGCAAGTTTACGACAACTTTTGCGGTTGTCCATCCCCGGATTTCGGACCGAGTTCGACCACCTCCGGTGCATGGATGGCACCGTCTGCCAGGGTAAACCGCAGCAACGTCCGCATTTTGTGGAAGCCCTGCCTCCCGGCCGCTCCGGGATTCAG
This sequence comes from uncultured Flavobacteriales bacterium, assembly GCA_937996585.1. GTDB lineage: Bacteria > Bacteroidota > Bacteroidia > Flavobacteriales_D > Sanyastnellaceae > UBA8752. The sequence goes on along the minus strand of CALKUW010000069.1, from coordinate 7,212 downwards.
GTGCACGCCACCCCAGGATTTGACCGATTGAACGAGGAGCAGGTGGCTGTGCCCACAGACGAAAATATCGGGTCGGTGCTGGTCGAGTCCCGCCCGGATGCCTTTGGCGTAGCGTCCCGGTCGCCCCCCGATGTGCGTCATCCAGATTCGGCACCCGCCGCGTTCGAAATGCTGATGCTCCGGGAAGCTCCGGCGAAGGAGCTGGTCGTCGATGTTCCCGTGCACGGCCACCAGCGGCTTGACTTCCGAAATGGCGTCGGTCACGGCAAACGTCCCGATGTCGCCGGCGTGCCAGACTTCGTCACAGGCGTCGAGGTGATGTAGGATGCGGTCATCGATGTGGCCATGGGTGTCGCTGAGCAGTCCGATGCGCATCGCAGCAATTTCGTGCATGTGGCGCGATTGTCCCCATCTTGGCGTTTCAAGGAAACAAGCCGTTCATGCGTCCCGCCATTCTCCTGTTGTTCCTCTTGCTGTCCACCGCCGTTTCGACGGCATGGTCGCAGCCCTGCCAGAAGTTGCACACGAGCAGCAAGAAGGCCGAAAAGCTCTACCGCCGCGCTATGGAACGCAGCAGGGAGGCCATGGCACCGGGAGCAGACAAGGAAGCCGCCCGGCAGGATGTCGAGGCCGACCTCCTCAAGTGCTTGGACATCGACCCTGAATTCGCGGAAGCGGAGCGCGTGATGGCCACATTGTTGTTCGACGCCGGGGCATTTGAGGCCTCCCGCGATCGATATGCCCATTACCTGACGGCCCATGGGGGAGATTTCATCCGTGACCATTTTGCCTGGGCGGAGTCGGCGCGTCACGCCCTGGACCCCCTGTCCATGAAGCAGGCCATGAATGCGATGCAGGCCATTCCGGGGGTCATGGAGGGGCCTGATGTGGAGCGCATAGGACGTGTGATGAAGGATGCAGAGTTCATGTCGGAGGCGCTGCAGCGACCGGTGCCCATTGCCCCGGAGCCCTTGCCTTCACCGGTGTCGACCATGGAGGACGAATATTTCCCGAGCGTCTGGTTGGCGGGTGAAGCACTGGTCTTCACACGAAAGGTCGAAGATGCCCGGTGGCAACAGGGACAGGAAGACCTGTTCGTGACACGCCGTAACGTCGATGGCTGGGGAGTTCCCCAACCACTTCGGGGGCTCAATACACTGGCCAATGAAGGGGCTGCGTCCCTGTCCGGAGACGGCATGACCTTGTGTTTCACGGTATGCCGCGAGCCCGACCGCCCGGGTCAGGGAGCGCACAAAGGCAGCTGTGACCTGTACATCTCGCAACAGGTAGGGGGACAATGGAGCACGCCGTTCAACCTCGAAGGGGTCAACTCACCCGCGTGGGAGAGCCAGCCCTGCCTGAGCCCCGACGGACAATCGCTGTATTTCACGCGCGGCTCGGGCAAGCCCGGTCGCAGGAAGTACGACCTGTTTGTGGCGAGGCGTGGCGCGGATGGCCAGTGGGGACAAGGTATCCGCCTCGGGGGCGCGATCAATTCCAACGGGGTGGAGATGCGCCCGTTCATCCACCCCGATGGGCGGCATTTCTATTTCGCTTCGGATGGCCGGCCGGGCATGGGGGGCATGGACCTGTTCGTCAGCACAATGGACGGGAATGGGCAATGGGGGGAGCCCGTCAATCTGGGGTGGCCGTTGAACACGCCGGATGACGAGTCGGGACTGGTGGTGGCTTCAGACGGCACGACGGCCTATTTCAGCCGGGAAGTGGACGGACAGCTGGACCTCCATGCGCTCACATTGCCGAAAGGAGCGTCGGCCGATCCGACGGCAGCCATGGAAGGTCGGTTGCTGGACCCTGCCGGCCGGGGACTCTCCGGAGGCCGGGTGAACCTCGTCGACCGTTTGACCGGCGAGCCATTTGCCACCGCAGAGACGGCTTCGGATGGGCGGTACCACGTGCCGGTGCCCATGGACCGGGCCTTTGTGGTGCTCGCCGAGGCGCCAGGCCACCTGCTGCATTCAGAATCCATGGAGGTGGGCATGGCCGAAGGGCGCATCGAGCGTGACATCGTACTCGAGCCTCTGCGCACCGGCGTGGAGGTGGTCCTGCGCAATGTGTTCTTTGACAGCGGCAGTGCCGAACTCGATGCGGAGAGCCATGCGGAGCTGGCCAGGGTCGGCGCCTGGTTGGAGGCCCATCCGACCATCCGGGTCGAGGTCGGAGGCCACACCGACGACGTCGGATCGGATACCGCCAATCTCACCCTGTCCCAACAACGCGCCGAGCGCGTGGAGCAGGCATTGCGCCAGGCCGGTGCCGACGCCGGGCAGATGGAGGCCAAGGGCTACGGACGGTCACAGCCCGCCGCGGAGGGCACGTCGGAGGAGGCACGCCGGCAGAACAGGCGCACCGCATTGCGGGTGATCTCAGCCGGCGGCTGATTGCGGGTCGTCCACGGTCAATCCACCAGCAAATCTGCCGCGCCCACGGCGGTCCAGACGATGTATCGGCCGGTCGGCCAACCTTCCAGCGGCAACGTGAAGACGGATGAAGGCACGGTGGATTCCAGCACGAGGCGACCGCTCATGTCCCGCACTGAAAGCGGGCCGCCGATGGCGCCCTCCGTGACGCTGACCTCGACCTGACCGGAAGCCGGAATCGGCCGAAGCGCGAGCGGACGGACCACGGGGGTGGGGATGCCCGCAGGATTGGACGTGCTGAATTCCTTGATGATGTTGGGGGGAGAACCCGGGTAGGAGGTCCCGTTGAAGGCGAGGTAGAAAGCCCCCGTGTAGGGGTTCACCGCGATGTCCCGGATGCGCTGGTTGAAGCTCGAGAAATAGGAATCCTCGCTGACTACGGACAGGCCGTCTTCAGCAAGTTCAAGCACCGTCATCCGCTCATATTGTGCGGAGAGACCCCCGAGGACCGCCATCAGGATCTTGCCCTGGAATTCGGGAATGGCCTCGTGGGTGTAGTACTCCAGCCCATTGACCGCAATGCACGGGGACCAGGCGGCCAGGGGCTCCATCACATTCCACTCGGCGCAGAATTCCTGCTCGCTGCTGGTGTTGCAGGCACCCTGTACGTCGGGCCATCCGTAGTTGCGACCGGCCTCGATCAGGTTGAACTCGTCGTCGTTGCTCTGCCCGTGCTCCGAGGAATACACCAGCCCGTTGGGGCCGAGGCAGATGCCTTGGGCGTTGCGGTGTCCCCAGGAGTAGACCAGGCTCTCGCCGAACGGGTTGTCGGCGGGAATGGTGCCGTCCGGGTTGATGCGCAAAATCTTGCCGTTGAGGCTCTCCAGGTCCTGACTGAGGTTGGGCTCTCCGGCGTCGCCGGTGGTCATCAGGAGGGTGTTGTCGGGGAGCCACAGCAGGCGGCTGCCATTGTGGATCTGGTAGCCGGGCAGCGTGAGCAGCTCCTGCTCATTGACCAGTGCCGAACCGTCCCATTCGAACACGCTCAGGTGCTCGGAAACATTGAACTGCCCATCGCAGTAGACCACCCACACGCGGGGGTCCTCCGGGAAATCGGGGTGCTGGACCATGCCGAGCAGGCCGGGCTCACCATTGCCGCTGAAGGTGACGTTGAGGTCGAGGACGGTGGTGTATTCGCCTGTCGAAGGATCGATCCGGATGACGCGGCCCTTGCGCTCGCTGCACCACAGCATGTCGTCTCCGCCCCAGACCAGTTCCCACGGAATCTGGCTGTCGTCGACCAGGTCGGTGGCGTACAGGGTCGTGTTGCCGACGGTGAAGGTGTCCTGCGCCTGGATCGCGGATCCGAGCAGCAGGAAGGGCAGGAGGTGCAATGGCTTCATGGTGCAAGGATAACCCGCACCTCAGCAAACCGTTGCGTCAGAATGCCCCGTCGTACGCGATGCAGCCATAAGCAGGCAGTTCACCGCCTTCGGTTGCACCCACGAGCAGCGCGCCCATCACCTCCACGGCGACCGGCTGCGCCGTGGGGTTGATCAGGATGGTCGTTCCCTCGTCCAGGTACTGTCGGGTGATGCTGAGCAATCCGTCCGGCAGGGCTTCGATCTGGGTCTGGCCGTAGAGCATGCTCATGCGTGCACGGCGGAGGGCGATCCAATCGGTCACGTGCTGCCGCGTAGCGCGTTCATCCGCATCGAGGTCGTCGAAGCGCATCATGCGCCGGTTGTCCGGGTCGTTGCCGCCCACATCGGCGTATTCATCGCCCTGGTAGATGCAGGGCACGCCGGGCATGGACAGGTTGAAGGCGGTGAGCATACGCATGGCCGCGTGGCCCCGCAGCCCGTCGCGGTCTATCTGGCGGGTCCATCCCGCGAGTTTGTGGTCTTCTTCCCATTTGACCGTGCCCTCGGCGAGCGAGGCGAACCGGGGACGGTCCTGATTGCCCGTGATGGTGCCCATGAGGTGGTGAGCCCCATAGATGTCGAGGCCTTCCCGGGCCACCCGCACGAGGTCCTCCACGCCGGCGTCATCCTTGCCGAAGGCGACGATGGCCTTGTCGTAGAGATTGAAATCGAACTGTGCATCGAGCATGCCCGTGCCGAGGTAGCTCGCGATGAGCTGGGCGCTGCCGTAGGTCTCTCCGATCTGGAAAATCCGGCGGCCATCCTCCTTGGTCAGGGCCTTGACCTTTTCGGTCAACCTGCGCCAGAAGACGAGCGGAATGTGCTTGGTGGCATCGTGGCGGAACCCGTCGATGCCCGAATGCTCCACCCACCAGGCCGCGCTGTCGGTCATGGCCTCATAGACCTCGGGGATGCGGAGGTCGAGGGTGGGCATGAAGGTGTCGAACCACGTTGTGAGCCGCTCGTCGTCCCACAGCTGGGTGTTCTCCCGCCCATCGGGCAGGTAAAGTGAGGTTGCCCAGTCCGGGTGGGCCTTGTAGAGCGGGTGTTCCTCGTGGACATGGTTGGCTACGTAGTCGAGGACGAAATTCATGTCTGCCGCATGGGCGGCGTCCACCAGGCCATCAAACTCCTCACGGGTGCCGAACCGCGGGTCGAGTTCGGTATTCGAGATGGGCCAGTATCCATGGTATCCGCTGAACCGGCTTGTGACGTCCGTCGAGGGGTCCTGCCAGTAGCCATAGGCCGCATCGGGGTTGCGCGTCAGTGGACTGACCCACAATGCCGTCACGCCGAGGTTTTCGAAGTAGCCGTCCTCCAGACCGGAGCGGATGCCGGCGAGGTCTCCACCGTGGTCATTGGCCCGCGGGTGGATGGCGGGGTCGTCCACCGGGCGGTCATTGTCGGGGTTGCCATTGCGGAACCGGTCGACCATCATGAAATACAGCACCTGCGATTCCCAATCCGCGCGATCGAGTCCCGATGGATCCGTCACGGGCAATCCATCGCGGAGCGGGATGCGCACTTCTGCACTCGGCGCTCCGGCGCCTGTAGCCCAAAGCCGCACATTGGTGCGCCCCGCGCCGTAGGCTGCAGCGGGAACGCGCACAAGTCCGGAACCGTCCTTGCCGAGGATGGAGGACGTGTAGAGGTGGTCTTCCCACCAAGCCCAGACCCGGGCGCCCGGTGTGCCGATGAGCCGGATGTCGTGCACCTGGTTGCCTCCGAACCCGATGGCGGCCAAAGCCGTCGATTCCCGCTCCCCACCGACGGTCAGCAGGGAGTTGAATCCGCCGAAACCATTGTCCACCCGTTCAGGGTTGACGGGGTCGGGCATTTCCTCACCGTCGACGATTAATTGGTAGGCGTGCTTTCCCTCGCCGAGCACCAGGTCGATCCGCCACAGGCCATCCGCACCCTGCGTCAAGGGGTGGCTCGTGCGGGACCAACCGTTGAACGCCCCCATGATGCGGACGTCGTCGTGGTTCTGGTAGTCCGGCGGGAGGGTGTAGGTCACCCGTTGCTCCACAGAGGCGAGGATGGGCACCTGCACGGATTGTTCCCCAACGGAAATCTGGAGCGCCCCCAGCCCATCCTGCGGCTGTTCCTTCACCCAGACGCCCTGTTGACCATCGTTCCCCACGATGTCCAGGCCCTGTCCCTCGCCCCAGGCACCGATCCAGGCGGCGCTGTCGGGCTGTATGCCCGGGCAGAAGTCCGCCAGAGGAATCCACGTGGAGTCCGGTGAGAGCCGCACGGGCAAGGCCGTGCCCTGGATGATCTGTTGGACAGGACCTTCAACGGGGTTCGGCGTGCCGCAACCCGTGGCGAGAATGGCCATGGCAAAGGGGAGTGGAATGAGGCGTGTTGTCATCGGGGGTGAAGATGAAAAACGCCCGGCTGTGAACCGGGCGTTTCATACAATGTGTTTTCCATGGAGATGTCAGCCCGGATCACTCGCAGATGAGGATGCCGAGGCTGTTGGCCGGAGGCGGACCGGTGAAGGTGTATCCGGGCTTGGTGATGTACCAGCGCACCCCATTCTCGAGCGGTTCGCCGGTGTAGGGCGTCTGATCGATGTTGCTCGGTGTGCCGAGGAAGAAGTCCTCCGGCACGAAGGTGAAGGTGAACATGCCGGGCTCGCCCTCGACGGGTTGCATGCGCAGTTCCGGCACGGTGCCTGCGTCAAAGGGCGTGGAGGCCACGCCGTCGTCGCCATAGGTGTAAAGCGTGAAGGGACCTGTGCGGGCCGTCAGGTGCAGGTAGACCTCACTCATGTTCTGCAGGTCGGGGTTGGTCTCCTGGTTGTTGTCGTAGGTGAAGGTCACGAAGTCGTCGCCCTCGCGGATTTCCGGGAAGATGCACATGCGGCCATTGCAGAGCTGGGGAACGATGCCCACCGAGAGGTCTTCGGTCTTGGCCTCGCCGCCGAATTCGTCCTGGTAGGCGTAGCCGTTGTCGAATTTGGCCAGGCAGGAAATACCGCGGGTGAAGAAAGTGGGCCCATCCACGCCGAAGTACTCGCTGGGGACGAACGAGTAGCTGAACAGCTTGTCGGCCACCTTGGTCATCTTCTGGTGGTCATCGCTGTCCCCCCAATCGCCGTTGCCGGCAACGGGCGCGGAGGGGTTCCAGATCCACAGATAGACGTCCTCTTCCGGGTAGGCGTCGAGCATGTCGCTGAGGCGCTGGTCCTGGCACTGGGTCAGGTCGATGTACAGGGTGCACTCGGAATCCACAGCCGTGGGGGAGGGCAAAACGTAGGCGGCCTGTGCCTGCACCCGGCTGACCATGGCGCAGAGGATGAGCGCGCCGAAAAGGGAAAGGATGCGGTTCATTGCGGGATGCGGTTGAAGGTGAAGGTGTAGATCACGGTCTCGACGCGGGCACCGCCCTCACCACAGCTC
>CALKUW010000068.1 GCA_937996585.1 uncultured Flavobacteriales bacterium | reverse complement strand
CCACTCCAAGACGAAAGAACCCGGGCCAAACTTCTGGGTCAGGGTGTCGACCGTGTCCCCATCGGGATCGGTGGCGGTCACGGTAGCCGTGACGGTTTGCCCCGGCCTTACTTTCAGCTCCCCGGGGACCTGCACCGTGGGCGGCCGGTTGGGGACCTTTACAAAGAGGACATCCCTTTGAGACCCCACTGGCGACGAAGAGTCTTTGGCAACAACTTTGAACGACCGATCGCAACAATCTCCCTTTGGGGTGAAAGAGACGCTTCCCATCCTGCACTCTTCGTGCACGCAATGACAAGGGAAAGAACGTTCCCAAAGTTCCGGAGGATAGGTTGCCCCGCATTTCACCTCCTCAACAAAGACATACACAACTTCCCAACGGTCTTGGTTGCATCCTTGGAAGTCCGGGTCATCCACGCGGTACATCAGCACATAGGTCTGCCCATGCCACCCGCTCCCCTCCGGAATCACGACCAACACCGGTGGGTAAAACAGGCGAACACCTATTGTCTTCGCATCCATTTTTCCGCACTTATCCCAAACAGAAACCAGCAGCGATTTCCGCAGGCCATCGCCTTCCTTTGGGAACTCCACAAGGTACTCCGCTTGACCCAGAGTCCTGGCTTCGTTGAACCATTGGGACAGGCGCTTAACGGGAAGGTACCCCGGCCCCTCAATTTCTGAGGGAAAGTTGTCCAGATTCCCTTGGGCGTCGCTGGCTTTCACCGTAACCGTGGCGCTTGTGCCCTTGTTCAGGTCCACCCAAGGAGGAGAAACACCCACGATGACTGGGGCGGTGTTCCCAAAGCACTTCGGATCGTCTGTGCAATCACAGCTGCCGGTTTGGGAAAAAAACATCCTGACGCCCCCGAGGGCCGGAACACGGGTTCCTTCTTGGTAACCAAGTTCAACCGTGAGGATGCATTCCCTCGTTTCGGAAGGATGTTCTTCGCCTTCCTGTTCCCTAGTAGCTGCGCCTACAAACACCACGGTTCCCCCGAACGCCCGGACAGAAGTGGAAACGGACAAAGAAGCAACCTGCTTCTTCGGATGCTGACAGCAGGGTTGACAACCGCAGGAGAGCTTGAACGTCACGGCCGTTTGGAATGCCAGGGTGACCTCGACGTCGATTCCGACACCGACTCCAGCCACCTTCGCGATGATTATTGTGGGGAGACCGAGTTTTTTCACCTCCATCTCGACTTCGGTCTCCAGTTGGTGGGCACACCTAGCGTTAGCAATGGGCTGATGGGCTAGCACTATCATCCCGACTGCAAGGACAAAAACCGCGCCTTTCATCGACCACCTCCGTTCCAGAGGATCGCGAGGAGGGTGGCGAGGCCTACTGTGGCGGTGAGGACCTCGTCTTCTCCGTTTCCATCGAGGTCGGCGGCGATCACCGGCCCGCCGGGCACGTCCATGCGGATGGGCTCCCCAAACCCTCCCCGCCACGGCACAAGGAACACCCCACCCCCGGCCGAGGTGGTGTGGACAAGGTGGGGCGTCCCTGCGATCCTTGCCACGGCCGCCCCCAAAAACGGCCAGGGCATGTGGTCCTTGGGGAAGCTGGGCACTTCCTCCACCACCGGCCCGGTGGTGGAAAGGACCATCCCCGCCACCACCCGCTCCGGGAAGAGCACCGCCCTTTCGCCTTCCACCTCCACTCCCACCTCCACCGCCAGGACCACGGGGTCGTGGATCCCATCGCCATCCAGATCGCCCGCGGTCAGCGTCAGGGGGAGGGCCTCAAGTTGAAGGAGGGGAGGGGAAACGGCAAGCTGGCGGCCTGAGAACCTGACCTCCACCAGGTCGGCATACTCCCCGATGGACACGGCCCACAGCCCTCCCGCTCCTGGAGCGAGGAAGCTCACCTCCCCTTGGGGCCAGGGGTAGCGGATGAGGGTGTTGCCGCCCCACAGCACGAGGAGCTCGTCCTTGGCAGGAAGCGTCACGTCCGGGATAGTGTCGCCATCAAGGTCGGCTACGGCCAAGCTGGGCAAGGCCTGCGGCGAGACCGGCCAGCGGCCGGAAATTCTTCCCCTGGGGTCCACAGCCACCACCTCCTCGGGAAGCCATTTTGTGGCGGGAAGGAGGAGGAAGAGGGTGTTTTGGGCGATGGCGGCCGCCAGGGGCAGCCGGCCCAGGGTCGCCAACGCCCTGGGGATCAGGCCTCCTTGGCCGTCATTCCACAAAACCTTGACCCCGTTGGTTTCCACATCGGCAGCCACAAGGTCAGGCGCGCCGTTTCCCGAGAGATCCCCGGCGGCCAGGAGGGCACCGGGAAGGGGGTGGAGGCTGGTGCCCGCCGGGGTCCCCCCGTTCAGGTACACCCGGATCGTGCGGAACGCGGCGAACACCACGTCCAGAAGGCCGTCGGCGTTGAGGTCAGCAAAGTGGGGTTGGGCGATGACGCCATCCATCACCACAAAGGCGTAGGTGGGCTCGAGGAACCCTCCCGCAGCGGTGCCGGGCAGGACGTAGAACTCAGAAAAGCCGGTGGCACGCTGGACCAAAAGGTCAGGGATGCTGTCCCCGGTGAGGTCCGCAAGCCAGTGGCCCCGGAGGGGAAAAGGAAACTCGTGGCTGAAGGCTTGGCTGAACCCCGAAGCCCGGCGCAGGGCGGACACGATCCCCTTGGGGGTGCGCACCACCAGGTCGAGGGACCCGTCCTGGTCCAGGTCCACCACGGCCACCCCACGCACCTCCCCCTGGGGGGGTGTGAACTCCGGCCCCGGGCGGAAACCGCCCTCTCCGTCCTCAAGGAGGAACCAAACCTTCTCCTCGGTGTAAAGGACGAGCCCCATCACGCCGTCCATGGCACCAGCCCAACCTATCCTTGCCGGGCCTTGCAGGACCTCCTCCATCCGTGGGTGTTCCAAGCCCTGTTGCAGGTCCACCCGGTAGAGCCGATGGGGTTCGTCCCGCTCGGCCACGGTGAAAAAGAGGCTCCTTTTCGCCGGCCAGAGGGGGGAGAAGTAAAGTCCGCTGGGGTAGGGCACGGATGAGGCGCGCGCGAACCGGCCGTCCCCTTGGCCGCGCAAAAGATAAAGCTGCCGCTCCCCATCCGAGACGCCCCGCACGGCAACGTCGAGGACCCCGTCCCCATCGAGGTCCGCCAGCACGCCGCTGTTCGCCCACACCCTAGCGGGCACGAACTTCTTGCCCTCCCGCTCCTCCAGCTCGTAAGGCACCCAACGAGAATGGGCCTCCCCGGGCTTCACCAGGAAGCGGCCGGGGATTTCCTCTCCTTCCCGGTATTCCTTGACCTCGAGGTAGACCCAAGGGCCGGGGCTGAAGCGCCCCTGGCCGTCGCCAAAAAGAACCTCCACCTTCCGGTCCCCGGCCACCACCAGGTCCGGGAATCCATCCTGGTTGACGTCGGCTACCCCCAAGAGGACGAACCCCAAGTGGCGCTCGGGCGCCTCCAGCACCGCCACCTCGCGGAGGACCCCGCGACCCGACAGGACCAAAGGAAGCACCTCCGTGGCGTGACCAACGGGCCCAAAGACCACACCGCAGGCTACACAGAGCACTAGCCACCTTCTGGGTTGCATTTCAACCCCCTTCCACAAAAACCTCGGCCTGCCGAGCAGCGCAGTTTGCACTCCCCCATCGAACACTCCCCATTAGCCTCCCTTGGAAACCACACCTTTTGCACTGAGGCATTGTATGCGCCCCCGTCCTCCCCCCGGTCAAGTCAACCCCTCAAGCCCCCTTCGGTGAGGCTGCCTGGGGTGTAGAGAGCCCAAAGGGACCCGAGAAAGACGCTCAAGCTCCCCACATACGTGGGCGGGAGGCCGTCGCCCTCGACTGTCACTGGATCCCCATCCGGATCCAAGATTTTGATGGGCTGGAAGACCACGGGCGTGCGCACAACCCCCGTGGGGGTGAGGACCACCGTGGTCTCGCCTTTCAAGTAGAACAGGGAGGCCTGAGGGGGTTGGTTGCCCACTACGGTTTCGTGCACATCCAGTGCTGCGCTGAGACCGGTGGCACGTGAAGTCGCGATAATCCGTATACCAAATCTACGGTGTCTTCGCAGAGCCCTTCA
>CALKUW010000067.1 GCA_937996585.1 uncultured Flavobacteriales bacterium | reverse complement strand
CAAGGCGACGAACTCACCTTGCGATGGAGCGAAGCCATGGACATCTCCGATCCATACTTCAGTCTGCACACCGACTCCATCCAACTGAGGGCCACGCAGAATGTGGACTACACGAGGAACACAGGTGGCGTTCAGTTCAGCGGGGACGAGCACATTGCCATCGTGGAAGGGCCGCACCTCGATGCGCACTACACCGATGACGGCATGATCGGCTACCCTGGCTGGAGCATGTCATGGAAACTCTGGGGCGGAGGCTTGTATGCACTGGAAGACACCATTTCCGAGGCTTTGAGCAACCCGATGGATTCTCGCAGTGCATTGGAGGAGTTGCTGCCCAGCAATCCTGGCAAGCGCATCATTCTGGTCGCACCTCATCAGTATGCCGACCTGGGATTGACCTTCAATGCTCACGGAACGGTGTTCACCCAAGGCGACATGGACCAGACGGGGGTCATGGGCAGCCTTGTGGGATTGGATCAATTCCGATTGACGGCCAAAGCCGCCGATGGCACCAACTCGCAGGAAACGGTAAGCCTGACCAACAGCAGCACCCAATGGAACGGCCTGTGGAACACCATAGAATTGGTCTTCATCCCGAATCCTGCCCTGTACGGCCACGACTGGAAAGTCTACTTGAACGGCACCTTGACAGGGATCGGATTCCTGCCCGAACTGGGCATTGAGGGTACCCGGATCACCTTGGGCAATGGCTGGGCGAGTGGACAGCCCTCGGGAGATGCATTGCAGTTGCCGCTGCAAGACTTCCGACTCTGGAACAGCCAGCGGGAGACCTATGCCTCGGAGACGCCTGAATTCATCATTACAGGACAGGAAATCGGCCTCCAGGCTTGGCTGCCCTTCAATGAACTCAGCGGCACACCGGTGGACCGGGCGCGGGGCCGTGACATCATCATGGATGCCCGGTGGTACAGCCCGGATGGCGGACATGCCATGGACTTCTCGGACAACCTCAATGGCAATGCCGTGGTCGAGTTCTCCGGTTCCAATTGGACGCCGGACGGAACGCGGAACACCACCATGGAATTCTGGTTCAGGCCGGGAGACCACGACGAGTGCATCCTGAGTGTCAATGGAGATGCGAACCCTGCGGTGGACCTCAATATGGTCGCTTGGCAAGCCTTCATTGATGATCAAGGCCGTTTGGGCATGGCCAATGGCCCGGACACCTTGCGCAGTCCGGAAGCCATTTCGGATGCTTGGCACCATGTGGCCTTGACCCGCCGATACAATGGAACGGTGCAGCTCTTCCTCGACGGTGAGGAAATCGCGGCCGACCCGTCGTATGACCACGGCAAGCTGATCCCCTGTGTCGTACATCTCGGCGCACGCAGCTCACTCGCGGGTGGCGTCTCTCCCTGCACGGACTTGGGGAACATCCAATTCCTCACGGATGGCATCTTCGGAAATGAAACGTCACTGGGTTGGGGTATCGTCAACGGGGTCGTCTCCGAGGTATATGGCGACACCACGGTGGTGAACCTCATCGATTATGCGGCTGCACTGCAAGTGGACTCGGTGACCTGTGCCGATGCCTGCACCAACCTCAGTGCCACGGATACACCACCCAATGGCTTTACGGATTTCTTCACCGGTCAATTGGATGAATTCCGGGTGTGGAACACCGCATTGGACCAGCAGACCATCCAGAAGCAAATGCGTGAAGGGGTGTACAACTACGAGAACCTCGTCCTGCACATGCCTTTCGAGGAGCGGTTGCTCGATGATGGCAATACCGTGGTCGGACATGACGACTGCTATTTCTATGCCCCGTATGATGGTTTCGATTACTTCAATGATGCCTCGTCCATGTTGACGAGCAATGGCTTCTCCCCCATCGAGTTGAACAACATCAGCTTCGGCGCCAGTGTTGCAGACAAGGTCCAGGATGAGAATGCCCCGCTCATGCAAAGCGAGCCGCAATTGTCCACGAGCCAGATTGGCGATGTGGCTTCGGTCAGTTGGAACAGCCAGCACGACGAGTGCATCATCGAGCTCAATGAGGAGCGACTGTACAAATACGAGGACCAACTGGTGACCTTCATCCTGCCCCGGACACAGGTGCGGGATGAGCGGGGCAATGCCACGGCCGGTGACATCGTGTTTGAAATGCTGATCGACCGCAATCCGTTGAAGTGGAGCGAAGAAATGGCGACCATTGCCAGCGAGTTCGACGGAGATGCCATCGTGTATGAGACGTCCATCCTCAACATCGGCAACACGTCGAAGTACTTCGAGATCGATGGCTTGCCCAGTTGGATGGAAGTCTATCCTTCCAGTGGTCAGATCCAGGCCAACGGTCAGGTGACGGTGACGTTCACCGCACCGGAGGACCTCGCCATCGGCATGTACGAAATCGATGCCCGATTGAAGGGAGGCCTGCCATGTGGCGACAACAGCTCAGGTGGTTTCTGCTACGCGGAGCGGTTTACGATGAACATCGATGTCTTTGCGACTCCGCCGGATCTCGATCTGGACGAAGCCGCGTTCGAACACATCATGCCGTTGACCACCAAGGCGTATGTCAACAATGTCGCCTGCATGGATGACCGCGATATCGTCATGGCCTTCATCGACGGAGAATTGCGCGGGTATGCCAACCTCGACCTGCACGTCGCGGGACAGCACTTGGCCTTCCTGTCCGTGCACTACGATGAGGGTGAGGAGGAAAAGGAGATCGATTTCCACATCTGGGATGCCTCCCATGGCATGACAAGGGCCGAGGTCGGCACACATTGGCCGACCCTTGAGGACGACACCTTGGTGAGGCCCAACCTCAACGGCATCGGCAACCTGTTCGAACCCCTGCTGCTCAGGTCCACCAACAGAATGGCGGTCACCGCCGCCCTGTATCCCGGTTGGAACTGGGTGAGCGTGAACGTGGTCGACACGCCGGCCACATTCTCCGTGATGCAGGCGTTTGACGATGTACCGCACATGGACATCCTGCAGGTCAAGAACCATGAACAAGCGTTCAAGACTGCCTCGGATGACCTGAATACAGGATGGGAAATCAATGGCGGCACAGCCAGTGACGTCAACACCCGATACATGGTACAGATGTCCAACGAGGACCCGGACAAGATGTGGTTCATGACGAACGAAGGCTTCGCGCCCCACCCACTCGACGAAGAATTCCAGCAGGACCTCGTCTACGGATGGAATGAAATCGGATACCTGCCGCACCAGGCCTTCTCCGTGACCAAGTCTCTCCGACATGTGGCGGACGCGGATTCCATCTTGAGTTTCAACGACCTTGTACAGAGCCGTTCCGATGGTTTCGCGATGTACGCCGGAGACGGACAATGGGTGGGCTCGCTGAACACCATGCGTCCGGGACAAGGCTATCGACTCCGCCTGGGCGAACCGACGGATGCCGGTGTTGGTGTCGGAGAACCCGCGGGAACCTTGGTCTGGCCGACTTCACTCGGCATGGAATACCTGTCCTTGAGAGGGGTCCAGGGGGATCTGCAATGGCCCATGCAAGTGGAGGACTTCGAATCCACCATGCTCGGTGTCTACCGCTTGGAACTCCCTGAGGAACGACCACAATCACTGGCCGACTTCCTCGGAGTCTTCGTGGAGGGTCCGGAAGGTCCCATCTGCATCGGTCAGGGGCTTCCCATGGATACCGACCAGGGACTTCTCTACTTCATCACGGCATTCGGGTCACCAGCCTCTTCCCTCTTCCAGGGTGAAGTCACCTTCAGATGGTTCAGCGGCTTCAGCGAACTCGAATTCGTGGCGGATGAAATCCTGGAGTTCGAAGCGGACAAGGTCCATGGAGATTTGGACGACCCCTTCCTGCTGCATTTCCGTCAAGCCGGCATCGCGCCTGAAGATGCGGGGCCACAAGCATTGGTGGCCTTCCCGAATCCATTCAACGACGAGCTGACCATCCACTGGCACGGTGACGAAGAGATCGTCACCATACAGGTGGAAAATGCCAGCGGACAAGTAGTGGAAGTGCTCAATTGCACCGGCCTCGGAGAAGGACCTTGCCGTTGGGTCACCCAGCACCTCGCCTCTGGCGTGTACACCGTCCATGCCATGACCCACAAGGCCCATTACACGGTTCGGGTCGTCAAATAACAGAACACATGCAACGCAATAGTTCGGTCCTCTGCTTGGTACGCTCGACCGTCTGCCTCATTCTGGGGTGGACGGTCTGGGCTGCCGGTGCCCAGTGCACCTTGGAGCAGGTGGATCAATGGGGGACAAACTGCGGCAGTGGATTCCAAAAAGGCCAGTCTTTCGTCATGCCGGAGGATGGCAAGGTCACTTCCATTCAACTCCACACCTGCGATGGCCTCGAATCCGTTCTCGTCCTTCGGGAATACAATGGTCAAACCGACCATACCTGGAATGACGGCATCCTGATCGCCACGGCAGCCGAGACCTATCCTGTGTCAGCCCCCTTTGATGAGTGCAACACGAACAACAGTGGATTCGGCACCTACACGGCCAAGACATTCACGTTTGGCGATGTCGCCCTGATCGGCGGTCAGACCTACCTCTTCGAATTGACCTCAGGGTCCGGTGCAACAGGATGCGGAACCTACGCCGATGGAGACGCATATGCACCGGGTGGCATCAATGCCAGCTTTGATCTGCCCTTCATTCTGGAATACTGTCCAGGTGCCATTGTCATCGGGTGCATCGACCCATTGGCATGCAACTACGATGCTGCTGCTGAAGCATCGGATGGCAGCTGCACCTATCCGGATTTCGCGCTGGATTGCGACGGCAACTGCCTGAACGATGACGACAACAACGGCATCTGCAATGAATTCGAAGTCGGGGGATGCATGGACAGTGCCAAATGCAATTACAATGCCCAGGCCACTTTTGATGACGGCAGTTGTGCGGAACTTGACTGCCACGGCGAATGTGGTGGTGAAGCTTTCGTTGACTCCGACTGCGGTTGCATCGGCGGCAATACGGGCATCCCGGCCAACAGCTGCACACAGGGCTGCACCACCGATTTCATCCACCACTTTCCGGAGGACCTGACCGGGGGCCTTCGCAAGGGGCAGTCCTTCACTGCTCCTGTCAGTGGAGAGTTGCTTCGGGTGGACCTTCTGGTCTGCCGAGGACTGGAGAGCATCTTGAACTTGAGATTACCCGGACCCAACCTCGCTTCAGGATGGGACGAAGGCACCCTCCTGAGCACGTCCAGCACCATCGTACCGGCCAGCACCACTTCCGACATGTGCAATGTGAGCTCCTTCGGTTTTGGCAGCTACGAAGTCCATACGTTCGAATTCTCAGGGGTGGGCGTTGAAGCTGGAGAGACCTATATCCTGGAACTCGAGTCTGGGGTGGCCGGAGCCCAAGTCTCCTCCCCTTATTCCGGAGGCATGAGTTTCGTGGCGACCGGCGGCGAAGGGTCCATCGATCTCGCTTTCGGAGTGTACATCTGCGAGGGACCCGTCACGGTGGGCTGCACGGATTCTGGCGCCTGTAATTTCGATGCATCCGCCAACGTCGAAAACGGTTCCTGCCTCTACCTCGATTGTCAGGGAAGCTGTGGCGGATCTGCCTACCTCGACCCCGTATGCGGGTGCCTTGATTCCGAGGCGGAAGCCGGCTCCTGCACGGGATGCATGGACCCGGCAGCATGCAACTACGACGCTGGGGCGACCATCGACGATGGATCGTGTGCCACCCTGGACTGCCAAGGCGAATGCGGCGGCAGCGCAGTC
>CALKUW010000066.1 GCA_937996585.1 uncultured Flavobacteriales bacterium | reverse complement strand
GTGGTGCGCACGTCTCTCCTGCCCCGGATCACTGAGTTAGGTGGGGTGACTCTGGGCCGGCTGGAGAACAAGGACACCCTCATCGTCATCGTGCGGGACCTCTCCGATCCCGAGGGGAAGTCCATCGATCAGTACCAGATCAAGATCAAGGACACGGAGGCCACGCTCACCGTGGAGCCGGCCAGCATCGACTACGGGTGCGCCCAGTGCCCGAACCTCAAGATCCGGGTTGTGGATAACGACGAGAACTTGAACAGCAACGAGATCGAATACGTGCCGGTGTTCGTGATCATCAACCCCGGGAGCTGGAACGTGGTCCGAACCGAGGATCAGTTCCTACCGGTGAACAACCTCTGCTCCCTCGTGCGCTGGGGCGGCTGGTTCCGGGTTCAGGAGGGGTTCGTGCCCGCCTGGGATCTTGATGGGGATGACGAGCCCGACCCTCATGACCCCGACAATGACAGCTATCAACTCGGTGCCCCCATTCGCTGGTACAACATCTACGCCAACCGCTGGATCGACTACTCCGAGGCGATCAACGCCGGCTGGTTCAACCCGGCTTGGGTGAACGACCTCGGAGAGTATCAGATCCGGGCGGTGCTGTTCGTGCCCGAGACTGGGCCCAACACCGGCGAGTTCGAGCTCATCGTAGGGAACCTGGAGGACTTCCAACAGCTCCTGTGGAACACTCCGGCTGCCCGTAACTACAAGCTCCCGCGCGGGACAACCATCTCCTTCTACTACATGGACCCCAACGACTTCGACGATATGGATCTCGCGGTGGTCCGCGTGGGCTACGAGGCCACGGGTCCGAAGTCACCGTACTCCCAGACGTTCATCGTCGATCCCGGCGGGTTGGGCATCGTAAATCAGGTGAAACTCGGCTGGGATGGGCTGTACATCCGCGTCTACGACACGGATGCTAACGTCGAGCCGTGCTGCTGCGACCGCATCGTGGTGCACATCTGCGATCCCCACAACGAGGACGACTCCGAGTACGTCATCATCGACGAGTTCGGCAACTCCTCGGGCATTTTCGTCAGCCAGAGCGGGATCCCGCTTCTCCCCGTGTGGGACGCGGTGGGCGGCTACCAGCTCGTGTTCGATGACTGGAAGGTCCAGGCCTACAACGAGGACACGATCTTTGTGCAGTACAACTCCGTGGACTACCTCATGGCGGATCTGAACGACTTGGGTGACGGAGACCCGAACGACGGGGCCTTCCCGCCGCGGATCAACTACGCCGCCCCTCGCAACCAGTACTGGGACATCTCCTTCGCCAAGGTCAAGGTGTACGACACCCAGGTGTTCGACGGGACCACGCACAAGATGTGGTTCGCCGATTGCGCTGGGAACAAGTACATCGGCGACGAGCTGCCCATCGGTGGCCAGGTGGGCATCATCGTGGAAGACCCCGACCAGAACGAAGAGCCGCGCATCCGGGAGTTCATCTCCGCGAACTGGGACCGCCGTTATGATTCCGCTCCGATCCTCCCCGGCGTGCTTGACACCTTCATTCCTGGGCTAGGCGGCTCATCGATTTCCAACTTCCAGCCGTACGTGAAGATCTTCGTGTTCAACGCTCGCAACGGTCGCTGGGAGCGGATGGACCTGCGGGAGACCGGCGTGTCCACCGGCGTGTTCCGCTCCACCACCTGCGTGCCGCTGTCCGGCTCCTCCTACACGGGCGGGGACGTGGGCACCCTGGGCGCCGGGTGGGGTGACACCATCATGGCCTTCTACCAGGACCCCTCCAACCACTCCGACATCGCCATCATCTCCATGAAGGTCGGGCTGGGCGGAGCTGCCGGGGTCGTCCCGCCTGAGTACAAGCTGGTGGTGACCATCACGCCCTCCCAGGTCAGCCCTGGGGACACAATCACTATCACCGTGGAGGACGAGCGGTACATCGGCGCGGCTAAGATCATCGGCACGGACGTCCTTGTGCTGAAGGACAAGGAAGGCGTGGTCATGAAGTCCTGGAGCGAGATCGAGGCGGTGGACATCAACACCGGGAAATTCCGGGTCACCTACACGATCCCCTCCGACTTCACCAAGTTCGGGACGATCACCGCTACGTACAAGGATCCTGATCCGTTTGTGAACCGAACGCGGTCGGCTACGACGACGGTGGTACCTAAGACGCTTCAGAACGTGAAGGACATCAGGCCGGTGCCGAACCCGTTCAAGACGTCTACGGCGTTCACCATCCAGGCTGAGCCGGCGGGTGCGGTGGCGGAGAAGATCACCCTCACCATCTACGACCTCACGGGCGCCAAGGTGGCGGTGATCTCCGGCACGAACACGGCCAGCGTGACCTGGAACGGCGGCAACCTCGGCAACGGCGCGTACATCTACGTGGCCGTGGTGGAGAGCGCCGGGAAGGTCTGGGGCCCGTTCAAGGGCTTCGTGTACATCGAGCGCTGACGAGGCTTGGGGCCGGGGGGTTCGCCCCCGGCCCCAGGTTGGGATGATAGGAGGTAGGAGATAGCGATGAAGCGCATAGCGATAGCGGCAGTCCTCTTGGGCGTTCTGGCGCTGGGGGCGTTGGGGCAGTACCAGCGGCCCCTGGTGTTCCAGGGCGGACTTGG
>CALKUW010000065.1 GCA_937996585.1 uncultured Flavobacteriales bacterium | reverse complement strand
GATGTGGACGGGGCGTGGAAGACCTTGCTCGCGTACAATCCCGGTTGACGGTCGTAGGGGCGATATTCGCTTTATGAGTTATGAGATGAAAGGGACCGTCAAGCGTCTGTTCGACACTTGGAAGTCCGAAACGAGCGAGTTCTACAAGCGCGAGTTCGTTCTTACCACTGCCGAGCAGTACCCCTCCGATGTGAAGTTCTCCGCCCTGAAGGAGAAGTCGGAACAGTTGAGCAACATCAAGGAAGGCGACCAGGTGACCGTCAAGTTCGATGTGCGCGGCCGCGAGTACAACGACCGTTACTACGTGGACCTTAACGCCTGGCGCGTCGAGAAAATGGGTGCCGAGGCGCCCGCCGGAAACGAGGGAGGGGAAGCCCAGCCCGCCACGGCTGACATCCCGCCCGCACCGGCTTTCAAACCGGGTACGCCCGCCGCTTCGGACGACGACCTGCCCTTCTGATCGGCGCCGCATGAACGCGGCTCCTGAAGCACAACCCGCGGCGGACCGTTTCGCGTGGGTACCCTCACCGCTCGCCATCGCCCTCGGCCTCACGGCCGTCACGGCGGTGGCGGCGCTGTTTGTGGGGGCTGATGTGGAGACGGTGGCGACGACCTGGCGCGACGGACTGTGGAACCGGCCCTTGCTCGTCTTTGCGTTCCAGGCGGCCTTCATGCTGGTGCTGGGCCATGCCTTGGCGCTGAGCCCCGCAGCCGACCGGGGCATACAGCGCGCGGTCAACCTTGCGGGCACGACCAACGCCCGCGCCGCCACTGTGGTGGCTGTGGTGGCCTGCTTGGCAGGCTGGATCAATTGGGGACTCGGGCTCATCATCGGCGCCGTCCTGGCCCGCAAGGTGGGCGAGCGGGCGGCCGAACGTGGACTGCCCTTCCACTACGGCCTCATCGGGGCGGCAGGCTACAGCGGGCTGATGGTTTGGCACGGTGGACTGAGCGGCTCCGCCCCCATCAAGGTCGCCGAGGCGGGCCACCTCGCTGACATCGCCGCCATCGCGGGCATCGACGCGGCGCTCCTGCCCGATACGCTTCCCCTCGGGCTGACCGTCTTTTCCGCCGAGAACCTCCTCACCACCGCCTGCCTCATCGCCGCGGTCGCCACCACGGCCTGGTGGCTCGGCCGGCGTGTGGACCGCACGGCTGCGCAAGGGCCTGCCCTGCCGCCCCCCATGGAGGCCGCCGGGTCCGACTCGGCTCCCTCCCTCCTGCTGCGCATCCTGCCCGGCCTGTTCGGCACCATCCTGCTGGCCCTGGCCATCCGATCGGCCGCTACGCACCCGGATGCGGCGCGCCTCGGATTCATCGACCCCGATTGGACCAACCAGACCCTGCTCGGCCTCGCCTTTCTCCTCCACGGTAGCCTCAAGCGCTTCCTTGCCTCCATCGACGCTGCGATTGGCGGCACCTCCGGCATCCTCATCCAATTCCCGCTCTACTTCGGCATCATGGGCATCATGAGCGGAACCGGCCTCGTCCAGGCCCTTTCCGAGGCCATGGTCAGCCTGTCCACCCCGGCCACCTTTGAATTGTGGACCCTGCTCTCCGCGGGCATCGTCAACGTCTTCGTGCCCAGCGGTGGTGGCCAATGGGCCGTCCAGGGGCCCCTGCTCGTCAGCGCGGCGCTCGACCTCGGCGTCCCCCTCGACCGCACCGTGCTCGCGATGGCCTACGGCGACGAACTCACGAACATGCTGCAGCCTTTCTGGGCCCTCCCCCTCCTGGGGATCACCGGCCTCGCCGCCAAGGACATCCTGCCCTACACCCTGCGGTTCATGGGTGTAGGTGCCGTTGTCGCCTTTCTTCTGATACTGCTTTTCTAAGCCACTACCGCTGTCCAAAGTCATCCACGGGACTGCCATGGATCAGTCTTCCGTCAGACCTTGCTTACAAGCTTGAAGCGTCCTTTCTCGCAGTCTCATCCATACAATCGACGTCTCCATCCCTTCTTTCTTCGCGCCCGGCGAGTGGAATTGTCCTTACACAGGGGATGTCCGAAATTGTATTCAACCACTTTTGTCATGCCCAAATCGCTGACCCTGAACGCCATGATGGCAGCATGCTTGCTGCTGTCGACCATCCAGCCGCTCCTCTCACAAGTCCAGGAATGGGCTTACCACCATCCCGAGCACCTCGACCATAGCCACATCCTCGTGGACCCCAATTGGAGTACGCAGCGCGTGGTGGCTGCCGTCACCCATACCCACTTGGGTTCCGGCACGGCCTCATCGACCACGGCGACCCCGCAGGGTGGCAGCATCATCATGCGCCAAAAGGAGAATGGGGACATCGTCTGGCAAAACCGGCTCGATGCCGCCTTCCTCGTCCGGATCTCCGACATGAAGGTGGTGCCGGGCAACAACGGCGGCATCATCGCAGCGGTGGGCCACATCCGGTTGTCCAACACGGGCACCTTCAGCGACCGTGGGCTCATGCTCCTCCTCGACGCCTCAACCGGTACGTTGATCGACCAGTACATCCTTGAAGGAACGGACCAGTCGAATCCATACGACTCCCGGCTGCTCGGGCTCGATTTCTACATGTTCCAGGAGCAGATGCACATCGCGTGTACGGGGTGGTCCGGCGATGTGACCTCCACCAGTGGCAACCACAAGGGACTCTACGTTCGCGCCTTGGTGGGCCCATCCGGGTTCAGCTTCCAGGGGGCCATGGAATTCAACTCCCCGGACGGCGGTGTGGACTACGATTTCCTGAGCAAGGTGGTCAACGATGGCGCAGGCATGCTGGTCATCGGGTCCATCAACCAGTACGCGTACAACAGCGACCCGTGGCAGGGCGCTTTGGTCGCCCGCATGAACTACGACGGCAGTTTTGACTGGGGCCGCACCTATTGGGAACCGTCCGGTTCCACCTCGGATGTCGGGGTCGTGGCTGCGGACATCCTCGCCCTGCCGGACAAGCCGCTCCTCCTCGCCCTCAACCACCTCAAGGACCAGAAGTACTCGATCAGCACCATCAATCCCGCGGACGGTGTGCCGCAGGTCATGTACACGGTCGACGTCAATTCGACGGTCAGCAATACGCAGATCATCAAGGCCTTCGACCTCGAGTCGGACGGCACGGCTGACGGCTTCGTGCTCGGAGGCTACCTGCACCAGCACTTCTGGACCAATGCCATGGGGGCGCATGACGGCAATGTCCCCTTCCGCATGACCGGAACGGTGGGCGATTTCAGCCCCACCTACGGGGATTTGCAGGTATTCCGCGTGCCGTCCAAGAACGCGGGTGAAACCGTGAACAACTGGGCCTATGCCCCTTTCCCGAACGACCGATACCAGCCCTTCGTCTACCACCCTGAAATGCTCGAGATCGAAGCGGGAAACGACCCCGACATCGACTTCCTGCTGACCGGCTACCGGGAGCGCGTGGCCCCCACGGACAAGTTCGATCTGGACATCATCCCCACGGATGCAGCCGGCACCTATGGCCCCTGTGAGGCCGTATCGATTTCTCCCTTCGTCGTAGCGCACAATGCGGCCTCCTTCCCCATTCCGGACCCCTCCGCCACCACCCTCTTTTTGGACTCCACCTACATGGAGACTTCCACAATCTCCCTGGATACGTTGGGATGCGGCGATTTGAGCGCACCCTTCTGCTCCCTGCCCGAC
The DNA here is from genome assembly GCA_937996585.1 of uncultured Flavobacteriales bacterium. GTDB lineage: Bacteria > Bacteroidota > Bacteroidia > Flavobacteriales_D > Sanyastnellaceae > UBA8752. The sequence continues at coordinate 890 of CALKUW010000065.1, read as the reverse complement.
ACCGTGGAGGGCCTGGCCGATTGCCTGGACGTGGACTTTGAAGCCGTGGGGGGATTCACACCTCCCCCCGACGTGCACTACACCTGGGACTTCGGCGACGGATCCCCGACGGTCTCCGGCACGGACCTCAAATTCCCACCGACCCACACCTATCCCGCTGCCGGCACCTACACGGTCTCGGTGACCACCTACTGTGTCTGGGATCCCACCACCACCGTGACCGCCTTCGGCAACCAGACTGTGGAAGAATGCCCCGCCTGTGACATCGGCCCCTACACCATCGATTTCTGGCTCTATTGCGGAGCCGGTTGCTGGGGGCTGCCCGGCACGCGGAGTGCCGTATCCCTGGACGCCACGTTGTGGGATCTGGACGAGGCCCAATACGATGCCGAAGTCGCCTTCAGCGATGGGACCTCCTACACCCTCAACCTCAACAGCGCCCGCTCCCTCATCAAGTGCTTTCCTTCGGTGCCCTTCTTCAAGTCCGCCTGCCTTCGCATCTACGAGGAGGGTGGGCTCGCCGCCGGAGCCCCGCCCTGTTACGAGGTCTGCGCATCCGATGCCTGCATCGACATTGAGATCATTCCTGAGGAACTCTTCGGCCAGTTGGCGCCCAACCTGAACCTCGATGAGGAGGTCTGCAAGCTCAACGCCACGGCCATTCCGAGCCAGGTCACCACCGATGTGTCCCTGTTCCTTTACAACACGACCTATCCGGGCGGTACCGACCAGAATGCCTTCCTCGCCGCCTTCCTGCAGGGCGAGACCTTCCCCTTGGAGGTCGTCAGCAACTACCAGCCTGCCGGGGATTACAGCCCAACCGAAGTCGCCGTGGGCGATGCGCTGTGCTACCAGGTGCAGGAAGCGACCGTTACGCACCCCGTGGTCCT
>CALKUW010000064.1 GCA_937996585.1 uncultured Flavobacteriales bacterium | reverse complement strand
TGCATGGCCTCCAAGGAGGCGGAAGCCGTTTCATCGTCCCATTGGTAGGTGCTTCTGCCGTTGGTGCCGCCGGTCATGGACCGGTGCGTCTCCCCCATCCGCAAACCCCATTCCACCGACCAGTCCACCGGAATACCACGTAGGGTTCCCGGATGTGTTCTGATGCCACCGATGCGCAGCGTGGTCGCCGACTGCAGCCTGTACCGCGTGCCGCCCAAGCCGCCATCGTCGCCGATGCCATGCCGCCCGAAAATGAGGGTGGCCGCTGCAGGGCTCCATGCTGCATCGGCCCAGCGGGCGGTTTCGAGTGCCACCACGGTGCGCCAGCGTCCCTTGTCCGGTGCAGGGAGGAATTCCATGGCGGGCATGACGATTTCCACACCAGATCGGGCCATGCCCCCTGCAATGCCGCCGCCCTTCCAATGCGTCAAGGCGGTCAGCGAGCGCACCGGAGCGCTGATGTCTCCCCCGAAGGTGGCGCCGGCGACAGCCCATTTGCTCGCCGCATTGGAGGCCCATTGCCCTTCTGCAAAGGCTTCAATGGAGAGGATGGCCGGTGCCGGTATGCTGTCCTGCCCTGCCGCAAGGCGGGGGGTACAGAACAGCAGGATGAAAAGGGAAGCGCGCAGCAGATTCATTCGATGGAAATGATGGCGTCACCTTGGAGGTGACCACGAACGACAACGCGCTGACCTGCATCAAATTGCGCTTCGGGTTCTGCCGTGGCGAATTGCGCGGACAACCTCAAGCCGGCGCCGAGGCGCAGGGCGTCGAATTGGTTTCCACTGATCCCGATTCGGATTTCCTGCTCCTGCTGGGGGGATGATGCCGCACCGGGCCCCAGGGAAAACGGGTCGAATTGCCTCCAATCCTCGCCCGGCCAGCCTGCATCCTCGAGCCACTGGAAGGATTCGGGAAGGTCCACCAACTCCATGGTCACTTCGGCACCGAGGGGCAGGTCGTTGTGCACCGTCAGCACCAGTTCGCCCTGAAAACCGATGCCCTCGGGCAACAGGGGCCGCAGCGTATCCACCCACGTCACGGCGCTTGGGCCCAGCAACAGTGGGGCGCGTACCGTCAGTGCCCATTCGGGCAGCCGGGTCAGGTCGATGCGATCAAACCCGCCGGAGACGTCGCCGAGCGGGTTGATGACGGCGTTTCCTTCCAGGCGGTAGGATTCGGGCACCGTAGCCATGAAATCGAGCAGGTTGCCCTCCCCTGTACCGAGGGACAGTGCCGCAACGGTTGGGTATATGGCCCAGCCGTCCATGGATCCTTGACCGGAAACCGTGGCCCGCGGAAGGAAGATGGTCTGGCCAAGGGCGTCGTCCACGAGTTCCGTCTGATCACCCGATGCCTCCACCCGGGCAATGGACGCCAGTGTCAACGCGTAATCGAGCCCCGTGGTGTTGTGGAAATCGAGGTCGACTTCGAGTCCGCTCCACCCCACCTGTGCGGAGGACCAGACCTCCTGGTTACCGATGGAGGCCTCCTCAGCGATGGCGATCGGGCGCTCATCGAACCGTCCCTCCACCTGCGCCAATTCAACACCGGAGAAGGCCACTTCGAGACTCAGTTCGTCGCTACCGAACAGCCCCACTTCCCCGGAGGCGGAGGCGGGCACTCCGACAACCCAGGAAGTCGCCAACCTGTTCCACTGCAGACCGTCGGAACCGGTGAGGTCGATTTCCACGCCTTCGAGGGGAACCGTCAGCACCGCGGTTTCCCCGGCGGGAACGAGCACCTCGAAATCGCCGCTCCCCCCGTTCGTGGATGGCGGGAATTGGGCGCCTTCCAAACGATAGCGCAAGGCCAATGCCCCGCCCACGGTGGATGACACCGAGAGGGACAGCGTGCCACCGCCCAGTCGCACACGCCGGATCTCAACATCGGGCAGGTCCAGGTTGACCACCTCCTGCTCCGCCCAGATCTCAGCACCGGGCGCCACGGGAATGGGGCCTCCGATGAACGGCAGGGTGAATGTGGTGCTCCATGAGGTGTCCAGGGACGGCAGCCAATCCGACGGGCCGAGCAGCGACCGACGGGTGGTGGCTTGAAGCATCAATCCCTGGTCGCCTTCCGTCCACAGCGTATCCGGGACCTGGTCTGCCCAGGACAGGGTGTCGTTGAGAAAGATGACGTCGTGCAAGGGTGCGCGCCACGTAATGGGCTCGCTGCGGCAGGATGACAGCAGGGCGAGCAGCGCGATGCCCAAGTATGCCGAAACCCGATTCACGCCTTCCGGGGTTTGCGCCAGGGTTCGAAACACAGGAAGAGGGCCAGTCCCAGGGGCAACACCGCCGGGTGGAAGGCCTGCATACTGACTTCAACCGGGGCCATGCTGAGCAACGCCGTACCCCCTGCCGCCAGGCCCATGTAGCGGCCGAGGTGCCGTTTCCAGGCCGCACTGTTCTCTGCCAACCCGGGGCCGAGCAGGTGGAGCGGAAAGGCCCACAGCAAATTGAGGTTGTACCGCGTATCGGCGTGGTCCGTACCGAACCATAGAAAGGCGAGCAGCAGGCCCACCATGCCGGTGATCAGCGGCAGGAAACGGCGCAACCAGCGTTTGCCGGTGAAGGCCTCTACCGCGCAGATGATCAGGGTGATCCAGCCCGCCGTGACCGGCCAACCCGCCCGGTCCGGTGCCGTGCGGCGCATGCTCGGCAACAGTTCGCGTTGGGTGCGCACGAGCGGGCGCTCCTGCATTGTTCTTGCATCGAGCAGCATGCCGTCGAGCTCGTCATCGAGGTGGTCCGGCAGGAAGGCATCGCCACAACGACCGAGCGGCGCATCCACCGGCAGCCCGAGCACCAGGTCGATGCCGAACCGCGTCAGGGGAATGCCCCCCAGTTTGGCACGCAACAGGTCCCGGAAAGTACTGTCCCTGCGGTCCGCACAGTCCACCGTCAGGCGGCTCCCAAACACTTCTTCGAGCACGGTGATCACGCGGGTCGCACAGTTGTCGTAGAGGAAGAGATACCGGTAATCGCGGTGGTCGGGGTGGGCATTGGCCTCGAGATAGGCGAAAAGCAGGGCGATGTCCTCCTCATCGAGGTTGAGCTCCTGTTCAGACACCCCCCGTCCCGTGCGGATGTACTCATCGAGGAACCCTCCGAAGGTGCTGGTGCTCAAGGAGTAGATCAGTTCACCTTGAACGAACCGCACGTAGAACCCGTCATTGAATTGGAAGGTGCCGTAGTTGTAAACCTTGTCGATGGGCGGATCCGCGGCGAGGTCCGTCACGCGGATGGCCGTGTGACCGAAGGCACTGTAGAGTTCGCCACCTGGGGTGCAGGTCAATACGCTCGCCTTGGCCGCATCGGAGAAGGCCCGTTTCGGCGCGTTGGGAACCGGCGGAAAGGGAACCCCCTGTCCCAAGGCCTGTATTGGAAACAGGCAAGACATGGTCAACGCGGCAAAGACGAGGATCCTGAACTCCTTCACGACGGCAAGATGGTGCCTGAAAACGGCATCTCCACAGGGCCGGAAAGCCACGCCCGGTCCGCGCCCTCCAGCACCACACCGAGGTGTCCACCTGGTGCCCTGAATTTGAAGGCATCTCCGCCGGTCGACCAGCGCAGGACCGCGGCGGCGGCCACGGTTCCACTGCCGCAACTGAGGGTCTCGCCTTCGACCCCTTTCTCGAAGGTGCGGATGGTGTGGCGGCCGTCGGACCCGGCTGAGGTGGAAACGAGGTTGACGTTGACCCCATGCGGTGCGAAATCGGCATGGTGCCTGAGCGGGTAGGCGAGCTCGTGCAGGTCCACTTCCTCGAGCCCGACGCCATCCACCCCCAGCACGAGGTGCTCCGTACCGGTGTGCACGAAGGCACCGTGGTCCGTCTCCTTCGGCTCTGCCTGAATCCGTAGGTCGACGCAGGGCTCGCCGTGTATCCAATGGCCTTCGTGCACTCCGTCAACGGCTGTGAACCGCGCCTCCGCGACGTCGCCCCCCATCATGTGACGCCACCACGAGAATGCCGCACGGGCCCCGTTGCCACAGAAGGCCTCGGTGCCGTCGGGATTCAGGAAAACCACACTGAAATCCGCACCGTCAGCCCCTTCACCGAGGATGAGCACCCCATCGCCGCCGATGCCATGCCGGCGGTCACACCAACGTGCCACGGATTCCGGATCAGGACGAAAATCACCCCCGATGGCGCGGCCATCAAAAGCGATGAAATCGTTGCCGGCTGCATCAAGCTTGACGAATCGCATGTTCGAAAGTACGCCTTCGGATTCGTGGACGAAGTGGCTCCTTCCGGACATTCGGCTATATTGAACTGATGCCCAATAACTTCCGAATCGACAAGGCCCTTATTGGTGCCGGAGTCCTCGCCTGCCTCGCACCTGCCCTGCCCGCACAGGTGGATGCCTCCAATGCCCGGCTGCCCCTGCCGGTCCTGTTCCTGCACGGCATGAGCGGGGACGCGAGCAGCTGGGGCGAGATGGCCACCCTGCTCACCGGCAGTGCCGGCCTCATCGAGGGACAGGAGCTGCAGTACTGCCTGAACGGCGACGGGTCGGATGGCTCCTCGACCCTCGATGAGGTGCTGCCCTTCACGGCGCTGCCCGCTGGTCATGCCGACTTCTTCAGGATCAACTTCGAATGCAATGCCGGCGGAACCTGCTGGTCGAATTCGGCTTCCAACTCCGACGGCATCTTCAGCGGGCAGGCCGCCGCGGCCAAACAGGGCCTCGCCGTGGCCGACGCCATCGCAGAAATCCTGGATGCCACGGGCGCGCCGGAAATCATCCTCGTCGGGCACAGCATGGGCGGCCTCGCGGCCCGCGAATACCTGCAGACGCCGGAATACTGGCCCGTGGACGACCAGGGCAATGCGCACCACCGCGTGGCCAAGCTCGTCACCTCAGGCACGCCCCACAACGGCAGCAACTTTTCCGTCGGATGGCTCGAGGACCTGGGCGACCTGTTCGGGTTCGACATCGAGCAGCGATCCGACGCCGTCCGCGACCTGCGCACGAGCTACTACTATTCCGGGGACCCTGGCGTCTATCTGTTCGGCGGCCTCGAGGACAACTGGGTCCTATGGGACTTCCTCTTCCTGAACTTCTGGAATGTGGACGTCAACTGCGACGGCGACGAGGGCGACCTCATCGTGGGCCTCAACGAGAAGCCGCTGGCCGACGACCTGGAATTCGCCTTCATCACCTCCTATGACGACGGCATTGTCTCCGCCTTCAGCTCCGATGCGGTGGTGTCCATGTACAACCCGACGCACCGGGAGCGCTTCTTCGTCAACGGCGTCTTCCACACGTCCATGAACGACGAACTGGGCCTGACCCTGCAGGGCATGGACGAGCCCGACGGCATCGCTACGGCCTACCCCATTGCCACGGGACAGACCATCATGGGCTTCACCTCCCCGCAAGGCGTGGACGCCCCCCATCCCAGCGAGGACCGCGATGTCTACGCCGTGACGGTCTCGGAGGAGAGCATCGCCACATTGGATACCCTCTGGTTTGGCAGCGGCCTGCTCGAGGCGTCCTGGCTCGATGCGAATGGGGACGTCATTGGCGACGCCCTGGCCGCTGATGGTGTCACACTCGAGCCCGGCACGGCCCACCTCCGCATCACCACGGCGCCGACCGCGGCCGTCACGAACCACCTCTTCGTCGCGGAGCTCGGCCCCGTGCCTTCCACCTGTCCTGAAGACCTCGACCAAAGCGGCCTCATCACAGCCAACGATGTCCTCATGGCCCTCTCCCAGTTCGGCTGCATCGGATCCGAACTGCCCGACGGATGCAGCGCCGACGTCGATGGCGACGGCATCGTCGGCGTCAACGACATCCTCGCCGTGTTGAGCATGTTCGGCAATCCCTGCTGAAACAGCCATCAGCGAACCCCGGCGCCCCGAACAATACTGGAGCCCCGCACGCATCCCATCACCAACTGACCCCAAAAGAAAAGGCCGCCCGAAGGCGGCCTTTCCGTTGTCCGAATCCGGTCCGTTGGATTACTCCGTCACCAAGAGCTTCTTGACGACCAGGTATTCTGCGCTGGACAGGCGAATCTGATACATGCCGCTCTGCAGCTGATCAGCTTCGATGCCCAGGCTGTGGTTCACATTCGGTGAGGCAACGCCGTCGTACAGTTCCTGAACGAGGATGCCGTCCATGCTGTACATGTCGACGCGGAGGCGCATGTTCTGCGTCACCGTGAAGCCGAGCAGGCTCCAGTCGTTGGTCGGGTTGGGCTGGAGGTTGGTCACGCGGATCGGCGTCTTGCCGGTCGTGACGTCTCCCGAACCGCCGATCACCACCGGGGTATGGTCGTCCGATGTGCCACCTCCGAGGAGACCGCCATCAGGCTGTCCCTCAGCACCGCACTCGGGTCCGTTGACCGTGAAGGTCGTGCTGAACTTGCTGTTGTTGCCGCAGTCGTCATAAGCCGTCCAGGAACGCGTCACGTGCCAGGGCAGGCAGCAGTCGAGGTCACCGAAAATGTCACCGGATCCCATCATGACCGGGATGCCATTGAAGGTGCCGCTGTAGTACAACCAACCGCTGTAGCCGAAGTTGCCGTTCTGGTTGTTGGCTCCCTCACCGATCTGCAACGCAAAGAAGTTGTTGGACGGCGCGTGGGTCAGTGTGAGATGGCTGCCGGAGTACGTGCCCATACCGACCAGCGTGCCGCTCAACATCAGACGGTACTGCCATTCATCGTGGTGGTCGTCGATCAGGTTACCGCAATCCAGCTTGTAGCTCGTAGCAAAGTCCTGATCGCTCCAATCATCCCAGTCCATGGCAGCGCCGTAGGTCGTCTGGATGACCCAGCCACCTCCGGAACCGTCAAGGGCCATGACCTCCTGGGTCAGGCTCCACGTGCCATCGGCGCTGTTCTCGATGATCCCGTCTCCCACGGAAGCATAGAATTCTGCGCCTCCGCTCGGCAGGGCGAACAGCCGCAGGTTGTGCGGATCGTGGCCATTGCAGGTCTCCCCGTCCTCCAGCGCTTCCGGCACCATGCTGGCGCAATAGGAGCTGACGTAGTCCGTCGGCGCATAGGCCCCCCCGAAGCTTTGCTGGAAGGAGATGGACACTTCAGAATCGCAGCCATCCACTGCCGTAGCCTCACAGACCTCGGGCAACGTGTAACCGCCGAATCCATCGCAACAGATGTCTTGGTTGACACCGTTGTCGAGGTCACAGACATCCGTGAACTGCGGCGCAATGGTATCGGCCACGGTGATGGTCTGAGCGTACGTTGAACTGGTGTCATTGCCGCACTCGTCCACTGCGGTGACCGTGAAGGTCCGCGTGAAGCTGTAACCTCCCTCCGGCGTGTCGTCGCACTCGTTGGTCGTGATGTAGTACTGCTCACATCCTGCGAGGCGCACATCCGGGTTGGTGTAGCTGTCGCCATCCACGAAGGACTCGTTGAAGAGGGTCAAGGCATCCGACAGGTTGCTCGCACTCTCGTTCAGGCATCCGCCCAACACACTGTCCGCACGGTCGACGATGGCCTGGATGGTCCATCCGGCGTAGGGCCCAGCGTCAATGGTCAGGTTAGTGGCATCCACAGGTGCGTTGCCGAAGTTGGCATCAGCCGCGTCGAAGCCGAGAGAAAGCTTTGCTGTCAGCAACTGACCGGCGAGCACATTGGACACGCAATACACATTCGTTCCGGAGGTGGCGAGGCTGGAAGCCGGACCGCCACAGGGCAGGAAGACCGCCACGGCCTCAGAGGTGGTGAAGCTGAGTGTCTCGCCGCCGTCGCAACCGATGGTCACACCCGTCGGGAAGGCGCTGTCGAAGTTGGCATCGCGGTAGCACGCGGGGTTGTCACCGTTGCAGTTGTCCTGGCCCCATCCGCCCATCGTCTGGGTACGGAAGTCGCCAGGGATTAGGCGGCAGGGGTTGAACACCGTGGTGTCGATTTCAGGCTCACAGGGGCAGGAGAAGACGACCTCGCTGTCCTCGTAGTCCACAAGGGCCGCAGCGGGGCTACAGATGTCCGTCGCCGTGGCCGTCAATCCACCCATGCTGGCGAAGCTGGTGTCGAACTCACACATGATGTCGAGGTAGACCGTCGTGTCGGCGGCCAACTCTACCGTCAAGGTCGGGTCGGTGGTGTCTTCGATGTTGAACACGGCGCTGCAAGAGTCCACGTTGCCGCAGTCATCCGTAGCGTAGAACCAGACGAGGCGCGACTCAGCACCGCCACAGCTGTCGGATACGGTCGTCACGAAGCTCGTATCCGGGGTGCTGCAGTTGTCGTCCGCACCGAAGGAAGCGAGGAACGTCGCGAAGTCAGCTGCGTTGCCTGCACCGTCGCACTCCACCGTGATGTCCGTCCCACAAGTGAGGGTCGGCGGCGTGATGTCCTGCACCGTGATGACCTGCGTGCAGACCTTCTCGGTGGTGTTTTCACAATCGTCCATGGCCGTGATGGTCCAATGGCGGCTGACCACCATGCCTCCCTCGCATGGGTAGGACACCGCGTCGGTGTGGGTGATGGTGAACGTGAGATCGTCGTCACACAGGTCGTCGGCGTTCTCGTATGAGGCGGAGCCATGGGTGGCCACCGTCGTGTCGGCCGCGCACAGGGCATCGGCATACACCACACCGGAATTCGGACAGATCGGACCGAACTCCGGATCGGTCGTGTCCTCGATGTTGAACGTGGCGGTATCGGACGACATGTTGCCGCACTCATCCGCCACCGTGAAGACCACCGTGATGCTCGCGCTGCAGGTGTCGAGGTTGTGCATGGCCGGGTCGTAGTCGTTGTACCACGTCACGTCACCGCACACGTCCGATGCCTCGGCCTGACCGTTGCCTGCCAACCAGGCTGCAAACTGAGCCGCAGCCGTACCGTCACATTCGGTCGTCGTGTCCATCGCCATCGTGGTAATGGTCGGTGCGATCGTGTCGATGATGGAGACCGTCGCGGAAGTGCTCGATGCATTGCCGCACTCATCCGTGGCGGTGAACATCACGCTCACGCTGGCACTGCAGGAGTCGAGCGACTGACCCGCATAGTCGTTGTCCCACGACACGCTGCTGCATCCGTCGGTTGCCATGGCTCCAGCATTCGCAGCCAACCACGCATCGAGGTCAGCGGTG
>CALKUW010000063.1 GCA_937996585.1 uncultured Flavobacteriales bacterium | reverse complement strand
ACGTCATGATGCCGGCCTCTGCCATCAGCTCCGGGTAAAGCGGAGTGAAAGACCCCGAAGCGAAGTCGTACAGGGTGATCTGGGAGTGGTACTGGGCCACCTCCACAACATCCTTGGACACCGGGTATTTGTGGGCCTGGTTGGTGTAGACCCCGTTGTTCTCCTGCACGTTGTTGTTGAAGATGACCAGCGTGCTGTCGTTGACGATGTCAACGTCATGCTGTGCGGCAAGCGGGCCGTCGATGACGCGGATGACCTCCCCGGTCGAAGGGCGGAACTGGAGGACGCATTGCAGGTTTCGGAAGCTGAGGAACAGGTCGCCCACCTCCATGTGATCCGAGGCAGTCAACGCCGGTTCCACATCGTTGAGGTGGAGCGGGTCCTGCGCATCGCCGGAACGGAGAATCAAGTAGTCGAGTCCATTGTCCCGCAGCACCTCGGCCATGGAGTGCAGCTCGAGGATGTGGCCGGTTGCGGGATCAATCCGGGCCACGCTGTTGTCCAGGAAATGCACCGTCCGATCGCCCATGCGGTAGCGGCCCCGGTACGCGATGTGCCGCCCGCCCCGCTCCCAGCGCATGGTGCAGGCCCACAGGCTCCCGTCCGCAGCGCGGTTGATCGCGTGGTGGAAGCTCAGACTGTCCTGCCTCCAGAGGAGGTTGGACGCCGAGTCCAGGCGGAACAGGGGCGACCGGTTCGTGATGAAGCTGACCACCGACTTGTCCTCGAGCAGGAGCGGATGGTGGATGCGCCAATGCGGCTTGAGCGGACCGATTTCGGGGGGCACCGTCCACCGCTGCAGTTCCTGACCGTCCCGCAGATTGCGGACGGCGATGGTCCGCCCATCCTGAGCGTTGGAGTAGGCGGTCAGGGTCAGGATGTCCTCTTCCAGGCGGTTCACCGGAGAGAAATCATCCGGAGTTGGCACGAACGTCTGCGGCAGCGTCTGCACCTCTTCCACCGACTGCTTGAACTGGTCGGGGAAGCCGGACAACAGCTCCACCACCATGTTGAAGGCCCCGAAGTCGCGGTCCTTCTTGGCCCGGTGCTTGGCCATCCAGCCAAACGTGCTCAGCACGGCCAACAGGGCCACGGCCTGGGTCAGGAGCTTCAGGCCCCATTTGGCCTTGCCCTGCCCCCGAAGGAACCGCTTGATGCGGAGCCACACGATGAAGCCGAAAGCAAAGAGGACAAGCCCGCCAATCAGGATGACCAACAAAGCGCCGACGGTGACGCCGCCTCCGGGACCGATGTATGCGAAGAGCTCCATCCGGGGTCAGGCTTCGCGGACCGTGCGCTGTTCGATGCGCTTCTCGTGGTCTACACCCTGAAAAATACGCTGGACGAAGATGCCGGGCGTGTGGATCTGGTTGGGGTCCAGCTCACCGGCCGGAACGAGTTCCTCGACCTCGGCGATGGTGATCCGACCGGCCATGGCCATCGGCGGGTTGAAGTTCTTGGCGGTGGCCTTGAAAATGAGGTTGCCGGCCGTATCGCCCTTCCACGCCTTCACGATGGCGAAATCGGCCGTGAGGGCGGTCTCGAGGATGTGCGGCTTGCCATTGAATTCGCGGACCTCCTTGCCCTCGGCCACTTCGGTTCCGTAGCCGGCCGGCGTGAAAAAGGCGGGGATGCCCGCGCCACCCGCCCGGCAGCGCTCGGCAAGCGACCCCTGCGGAATCAGGTCCACTTCCAGCTCGCCCGACAGCATCTGGCGCTCGAACTCGTCGTTCTCGCCGACGTAGCTGGAGACCATCTTCCGAATCTGCTTGCCCTGCAGGAGCAGGCCGAGCCCGAAGTCGTCCACCCCGGCGTTGTTGGAGATGCAGGTCAGGCCCGTCACGCCGAGCCGAACGAGCTCGTCGATGCAATTCTCGGGAATCCCGCACAGGCCGAATCCCCCGAGCATCAGGGTCATGCCGCTTTCAATGCCCCCGCACGCCTCGCGTGCATCCCGGACCGTCTTGTTCAGTGCCATGTCGTCATTCGAATAGGTCGTCATCATCGGGCACACCTCCATCCCGGAATTCAATCCTGCGCGCCTCCATCAGATCCTTGCACGGCACCGCATGGCGCACCCCGACCGGCGGACGGAAGTCCTCCGCCAGCAGGCCGATATCAGGGTCGGCGAGGGCATCCTTCATGTAGAATCCGAAAATCGGCAATGCCGTATTGGCCCCCTGCCCCTTGGTGGTGGTGGAGAACCGGACCGCCGGATCGGATGCCCCGACCCAGACGCCCGTCACGAGCTCGGGAGTAAGGCCGATGAACCAGCCGTCCGCATTGGATTGCGTCGTGCCTGTCTTGCCCGCCATGGGAATGTTCAGGCCATCGTATTCCCGCTTTTCCAAGTCCATCTTCAACCGTATGCCCGTACCCATCGTCTTGTCCTTCTCCGCATTGTATGCCCCATCGATGACCCCCTTCATCATCTCCAGCACGCGGTAGGCCGTAGCAGCATCGAGACCCTGGCGGATTTCTGGCCGCGGCTCGTAGATGGTGTTGCCTCGCTTGTCCTCGATCCTGCGGATGATCCGGGGAGCATGCCACACCCCGCCACCGGCGAAGGTGGCATTGGCCGAGGTGACCTCCTGCAACGAGAGCTCGGCCACGCCCAAGGCGATGGACGGCACGGCGGGAATGTCACTCTCTATGCCCATGGCATGGGCCAGATCCACCACCCGCTGCACCCCGTAGTCCTTGATGAGCTTGGCCGTCACCGTGTTCATCGAGTTCGCCAGGGCGTACTCGAGCGTCACCATCTCCCCATACGCCAAATCGCTGTTCTCCGGGCACCAGGGATCCTGTCCATCAGGCATTTCAATGCACGTCTTCTGATTGGGCAATTCCGTGCATGGATCCAGGCCCAGCCGGACGGCGGTGGCGTAGACGAAAGGCTTGAAGGTCGAACCCACCTGCCTGCGCGATTGGCTCACATTGTCGAACTGGGACCACTGGTAATCGAGGTCGCCGACCCACGCCTTGACCTCCCCACTGTTCGGGTCGATGCTCATCAACCCGGCATGCAGGAGCGTCTTCTGGTGCCGGATGCTGTCCAATGGAGACATGAGTGTATCCACCCATCCCGCGACGCCCATGACCGTCGTCTGCGTCTTTTCCTCAAACTGCTCGTCCAGCTGGCGGCGGGACATCACCGGCCAGGCGTGGCCGCACCCCCCCTTCCCGGGTCGGCAATGGTGCACCCGCTGACCGGCACTGTCCTTCTCCGCGATGTAGAAGGCGGGACGGGCACAATCCGGGCACTCCTTGCCCATCGCCAATCGGTAGCGGCGGCTCTGTTCCACAGCCCTCTTGAGTATGCGCGCCTGTTCTTCCGGAGCGATGTCCTTCGAGAAAGGCCAAGTACGGCCCGTGGTGCGTTTCAGGTCGCGCCACAGGTCCGCCTGCAGCTCACCGCGGATGTGGCGGTTCGCCGCTGCTTCGGCATACCGCTGCAGCCGGCTGTCCAGCGTCGTATGGATCACGAGACCGTCCCGGTAGAGGTCGAAGGGCGCGCCGTCCGCCTTGGCGATGAGGTAGGCCCCATCCTCATCCTTGGCCTCCAGCAATGCACCCACTTCGGCACGCAGCTTTTCCCGGAAGTGGGGCGCCGGACCCTCATCGTGGCTCACGCGCTGATAGCGCAGTCCGAGGGGCAGCGCATTCAGGCTGTCGAGGCTTTCCGACGGGATCACCCCGTATTTGGCCATCTGGGCAAACACCGTTGCCCGCCGCTCGGCCACCCTTTCGGGACGGCGCAGCGGATTGTAGAGGGCGCTGTTCTTCAGCATGCCCACCAACATGGCGGACTCGTGCAGCTCGAGGGCGCGAACGGATTTGCCGAAATAGACCTGGGCGGCACTGCGGATGCCCACGGCCTGATTCAGGAAATCATACCGGTTCAGGTAGAGCGTGATGATCTCGTCCTTGGTGTACTGCCGCTCAAGCCGGGTGGCGATAATCCACTCCTTGGGCTTCTGCAACACGGCCCGCTCGAAAAAACCGGTACGATCATAGCGCTCCGTGAAGAGCTGCTTGGCCAACTGCTGCGTGATCGTACTGCCCCCACCGCGCTTGCCAAGGAAGGCGATGGCGCGGGCAAGCCCCCTGAAATCGACGCCGGTATGCTCCCTGAACCGGACGTCCTCCGTAGAGGTGAGCGCCTCGATCAGGTGTTCCGGCAAATCATCGCGCCGGACGTCGGCGCGGTTCTCGCGGTAGAAGCTGCCCAACTGGACCCCGTCCACAGTGTAGATGCGCGTGGCGAGATCGGTCTTGGGGTTGGCCAGGGTCTCGGTATCGGGCAGGTCGGAGGCGGAGGCCAATGCGAGCAGGCCCAGGATGCCCAGCACCGGAGACAGCAACACCAGCCAAAGAATGAGGCTGGGTCCAATAAAACGGTCCTTCGCCTCCTTCTGCTGGGAGCGTTTTCCTGAGGACGATTTGCGCTTGGGAGGCTGGGGCATCTTCAATCACAACGTAAAACCTGTCCGTTGTGCGGTAGCAAGATGCGGACGAACGCCCGGAAAAGCCGTTAAAAATCACCCGCACACCTTGGGTGGTGTAGTTTTGCCTTCTGTAAAGGGGCAGAACATACCGCCTCCACCACACCACCAGCAACGACCGCGCTCCAACCATGGAAGCCCTCATCCAAGCCAGCCAATTCCTGCTCAGCCTGTCATTCCTGATTGTGCTGCACGAACTCGGCCACTTCATTCCGGCGCGGCTGTTCAACACACGGGTAGAGAAATTCTTCCTCTTTTTCGACATCCGGGGCGCCCTGTTCCAGAAGAAAATCGGCGAGACGGTCTACGGCATCGGTTGGCTTCCCTTGGGGGGATATGTCAAGATCGCCGGCATGATCGACGAGTCCATGGACAAGGAACAAATGGCCAAGCCTGCGCAGCCATGGGAATTTCGATCCAAGCCCGCATGGCAACGCCTCATCATCATGCTGGGCGGTGTTACGGTCAACCTCATCCTCGGCGTCCTCATCTACGGCATGATCCTGTTTGTGTGGGGCGACCGCGACCTCAAAATGGACAGCCTGCCCTTCGGACTCACCTTCGAAGAGCCGATGCAACGCCTCGGGCTGCAGGACGGTGACGTCATCCTATCCCTGGGCGGGGAAAGCGTCGCACAATTGGACGACTTCAGGCGTTTGGCCTTCGGGAAGGACATCAACGAGGCTGAAGTGTTGCGCGGCGGAATGCGCCAGACCGTGGCCTTCCCGACTGAATTGGGCCAGTTCCTGCTTGATGAAGCGGACAACCTGCCGCGTGGTGAAGCCCCCTTCAAGGTCAACTTCCCCGCCGTTATCGACAAGGTCACTCCCGGAACGGGTGCTGCCGAAGCGGGCCTGCAGCCGGGTGACCGCATCCTTTCCGTCCAAGGCGTGGCCACGCCGTACTTCTTCGATCTCGTGGAGGAGCTGGGGCGGTACAAGGGCCAGGACAATGTAGCGATCGGGATCGAACGCACCCCCACCGAAGCCAGGGTGGACCGCATCGCTGTCCCCCTGCCGGCCGGCAACAACAGCCTGACACTGAACGCCCGTGTCGACGAAAACGGGAAACTTGGCTTCCTCCCAAAGACCTACGGTGAAATCGACGGCTTCGAATTCGTAGAGCAGCACTACGGCGTCGGGTCGGCATTGCAAGGGGGCGCCGACAAGGCCTGGAGCACCTTGACCGGATACGTCTCCTCCATGCGCTACCTCTTCCGTCCGGGGGGGTCCAAGCAGCTCGGCGGATTCATTACGCTGGGCAGCATCTTCGACACCACCTGGAATTGGCGCAGCTTCTGGAACATCACCGCCCTGCTGTCCATCATTCTGGCCTTCATGAACCTCCTGCCCATCCCCGCCCTGGATGGTGGACACGTGATGTTCCTGCTGTACGAGATGATCTCCGGCCGCAAGCCCGCTGAGAAGGTGATGGAGTATGGACAGCTGATCGGACTCCTCATCATTGGCGCACTGATGCTCATCGCCAACGGCAACGATTTGTGGAAGTGGTTCTCAGGACAGCTGTAAACCACAGTAAATGACGATATTGCATCATGGCCGTGCTTGATCTAGAATACCTGAAGCGCATTGTAGGGGACGACCCCGCATTCCTGCGCCAAGTGCTGCAGATCTTCATCCGCAACACCCCAGAGGACATGAGTGCCCTGGCGGAAAGCATGAACAAAGGGAGCCACGAACAGGTCTCCTTCTACGCGCACAAACTCAAGAGTGCTGCCGGTGCCATCGGATACAAGCAGGCTTACGAGGACTTCAAGGAACTCGAAGCCATGAGCAAGGAGCTTTGTCCGATGGATGACATCAAGGTCAAAGTCGACAAGCTCAGTGCCGAATGCATGTCCTGCATGGTAGACATCGAAGGCATCATGAACTCCCTCTGAGGATTGTTCACCATCTGAAGGCATTACCTGATGGTCCGCGTGAACCGGTCACCAGGCCAGCATCTGACCCACCCTTCCAACTCCGCTTCAAGCAATCGCTTACGCAGCGAATGCGCCTCCTCCTCCAGCCTTTCCACAAGGGTGTCAAAGGCCTCAGCCCGGTAGGGATTCAAGGCCTCGAACAACCTCTCCGACGCCTCGGAATCGAATGCCCTTTCAATACCTGCTGCATCCAACCGCGCCTCGCGCCACCCCATGGCTTCGGGAAGGTCCTCAGGCGCATGGAGCAATTCCGCCACCTGCTCCCTGATGAGCCTGGCGTTGCCCTTCATCGCCACGGAGCACCAAGCCGGCGAGAGCGCAAAAACCCGACGGTCATAGTCCTGTGCCAAACGTGCCGTGATGAGGCTACCACCCGGATCGCCTGATTCCACGACCACCACTGCCTGCACCAACCCGGCAATGATTCTGTTCCGTGCCGGGAAGGTGTATTTGGAGGGCGGCTGACCCCACAAATACTCCGATACCCAGCAACCGCCCTCCTCGAGGATGCGGTGGGCCAGTCGCACATTGGTGCGGGGATGGATTGCATGCAGGCCATGGGCCAAGCAAGCCACCGTAGGCACGCCCCGATCCAAGGCGTGCCGGTGGGCCGATGCATCGACGCCGTCCGCCATCCCACTGACCATGGTCCACTGCACGCCATCCATTCCGTCAAACAGGGAAGCGACCCCACCCAGCCCCACGGATGATGCCTTGCGGGTACCTACGATGGAAACCGGCCTCCGGGCCGAAAGGCTGGATTCATCCCCCTTCACGAACAGCACCCACGGCGCATCGGGCACCTGGGACAAAAGGTGCGGATAGCCAACCCGGCCCAACACCAATGCCTTGACGCCCTCGCTGCGCATACGGTCGCGCAGTGCCAAGGCCCGTTCCCTCGCCGGCTGAAGCATGGATGGCGAGAATCCGGCCAGCCATGCGCGCAGGCCCACCTCGCGCACCACGCGCAACACGCCCCGTCCGTTGAATCGCGGCAATTGTTTCGCTGTCAGCCAGTCGTACAACCATTCCTCCGTATCACCATGAATGCATCCGATGAGGGGGTCCTTGAATCCGCCTGAAGCCATGGCGGCAAATTGGGCGGAACACCACCGCTACGGACCGGCACTTCGCCATCGTCCGGGTTCGGTTTACATTCGGGAAATCCCACCCACGGTCTCCATGCATTCACCAACGCTGCTGCCTCCCCGGATCCACGCCTTGTGGCTGATCGCAATGCTGCTCCTGCCCACTGCTGCAATCCGCGCCCAGGACACCCCGGTTCTGTTCGGCACCGTCACCGATGCCGCCACTGGCGGACCACTGCCGGGAGCGGCCATCCTGCTCGGTCAGGCCAGCGCACTCTCCGACGTGGACGGCCACTTCAGGATACCCTCCAACAACGGCGCCCTCGCCCTGAGGGTTCGGTACGTCGGCTACATCGAATGGACCCGCACGCTGGAACCGTGGACCGGAGAGCAACGCCTCGACATCGCCCTCGAGCCCGACGTGGCCAAAATCGGGACGGCGGTTATCTCCGCCGGTCGGTACGAACAGGACCTCGGCGAAGTGAGCGTTTCAATCGATGTCCTGCCTCCCGAACTGGTCAACCAGGGCGCCCCAACCAGCGCGGACCAGACCCTTTCGCGCACCCCCGGTGTCACCATCGTCGACAGCGAGCCCCAGATCCGCGGCGGCAGCGGATACAGCTTCGGCGCCGGGTCGCGCGTCGCCGTGCTCCTCGACGGATTGCCTGTCCTGAGCGGCGATGCGGGCCGCCCCACTTGGGGCTTCCTGCCGCTTGAGAACCTGGAGCAGGTGGAGGTGGTCAAGGGGGCCAGCAGCGTCTTGTACGGATCCTCCGCCCTGAGCGGGGTCATCCAATTCCGTACCGCCTTCCCGGACCCCGAACCGCTCACGCGCGTCACGGTGCAACACGGGGTTTTCAGCAATCCCGGCAACGGCCGGCAATACTGGAGCCGCCCCCTCATGCAGAGCAGCACATCCTGGCTTCACACCCGACGATTGGAAAACGGCGACGGCATCTCCTTCGGCGGCCAGTGGTTGGGCAGCGATGGCCACAAGGGCCCCCAGATCGACGCCACCACAGGGCAACCCTACGACCGGCCTTACAACCCCTTCACCGTCGACCACTACGATGCCGAGCGGCAATGGCGCGTCAATGGCGCCTGGCAGCACGCTCCGAGAAACGGAGGGTGGGGCTATGGCCTGCGTGCGAATGCCATTACAGGCGAAAGCGTCGGCACCCTCATCTGGCGCGACGCGGACACCGGTTTCTATGCCGCCACGCCCGGAGCCGATACCCGCACCATCCAACGCATGGTGACCGTCGATCCCCATTTCGAACGCGCCAACGGCGCATGGAACCACCGCATTCAGGGCCGGTTCCTCCGCCTCATCAACGACAATGACAACGGTCAGGGCAACGCGTCGAGCACGTGGCAGGGCGAGGCCCGGTCGCAATACCGCGGGGAGCAGTGGAACGCCACGGGCGGCATCTACGCGCAGCGGACGCGGAGCATCGCCGAATTGTACGCCGCCGGCACGGGAGACTCCATCCATGACGCGGCCAACGTGGCCGGATACCTCCAGATGGAAATCCAACCTCATGAACGGCTGCATGTCACGGTCGGCGGACGCTACGAGCAGTTCATCCTCGACAGCGTATCCGTGGGACGCCCCGTTTTCCGAACCGGACTGAACTACCGCTTCGGCCAGGCATCGTACCTCCGTGCGAGCATGGGGCAGGGCTTCCGGTTTCCGAGCATTGCCGAAAAGTTCATCCGCACCGAGGTGGGAGGCATCAACGTCTTCCCCTCCCTCGACATCCAGCCGGAATCCTCCACCAATATGGAGGTCGGCATCAAGCAGGGGTTCCGATTCGGAGCAGATGGACAATGGAAAGGCTTCCTCGACGTTGCCGTCTTTCAACAGGACTTCGAAGATTTCATCGAGTACACCTTCGGCGTGTGGGGCACAACCGGGAATGGACTGCTCGATCTCGGATTTCGAAGCATCAATACCGGGCAGGCGAGGGTCACCGGCCTAGAGTGGAGCACCATGGGCCAGGGGGCGGTGGGGCCCTGGACCGTCCAATGGCTCGTCGGTCAGACCCTGCTCGATCCCATCAGCCTGACGCCCGATTCCGTGTATGCCGAATTCCCCACCATTTCCGGGGGGGTCAGCTATGTCTCCACAAGCTCGGACACCACCGGTCACACCCTCAAGTACCGCATCCGCAACACCTTCCGGGCCAACCTGAGCCTGCAGCACGAAGCGGGTTGGACGCTGGGGTGGAATGCCGCCCGCAACACCACCATACAGAACATCGACAAGGCCTTCCTCGACATCGAAGAACTCGGCCTGCTGCAATACGGCCTGATCGATTGGCTCGAGGAACGGCCCGAAGCCCAGTGGCTGCACGATGTGCAGGTGGGAAGGAAGTTCAATGACCGGCACCACTTGGAACTCATCGTGCGCAATGCCGCCAACCTCAACTACGCCCTGCGGCCCCTGGCGGCAGAAGCCAACAGGCTGTGGATGGTCCGCTACACCTTTACCCCGTGAGGATATCAGCGATCATACCGGCGCGCATGGCCTCCACCCGGCTACCGGGCAAACCCCTGGCCGACATCGGTGGAGAACCCATGGTGGTGCACGCATGGCGCGCAGCAAGCAGGCATCCGGACATAGACGGTGTCCGCGTGGCCACGGACCATCCGGACATTGCCACTGCCGTGCAGTCCGCCGGGGGCGTCGCCATCATGACCTCATCCGAACATGCCACGGGAACGGACCGCTGCCATGAAGCCTGGCAACAATGGCCCGAGGCACAAGACCATGCCATCTTGAACCTTCAGGGCGACGAACCCTTTCCGGACCCGGAGCACCTGTCCCTGATCTGCGCAGCCATGCGGGCGGACCGCTGGGACATCGTCACTGCCATGCGCCCTGCTGAAACCGATGAAGTCACTTCCGAAAACCGGGTGAAGGCCGCTGCAAGCCAGAACGGACGCAGCCTCTATTTCTCCCGCTCCCCCATTCCCCACGGTGGGCCCTTCCACATCCACATCGGCCTGTATGGATTCGCACCGAAGGTCATCGGGCAATGCGCCTCACTGCCCACCGGAACCCTGGAAAAAGCCGAGCGGCTGGAGCAGCTCAGGTGGCTCGAAGCCGGCCTCGATATGGGTATCGTCCGAGTCGAAGACAACCACGGGCCAGGCGCTGTGGATACCGCTTCCGACCTGGAGCGCGTGCGCCAATGGCACGCTGCCCAAACACGTTGACACAGGCAATCACAGGCTTTGATTGAAGCCGCCAACCACATTCATCCTATTTTCGGCTTCGGACAACCTCCATGCAATCTCCCGCACATACCGATTTTCTGATACAGGCGCTGCCTCTGCTGCTCCACGACCACGACTGTCTGGTGGTTCCGGATTTCGGCGGGTTCGTGGCCCATCCGGTGCCCGCCCGGTACGATGGTGACAAGGGAGAATGGGTACCCCCGGGAAGGAACGTGGCATTCAATCCCAAGCTGACGGTACGGGACGGCTTGCTCGAACAGGAAATCCGTCGGGCCACGGGATGTTCCAATGAAGCTGCCGCCGCCCTGATCAACCGTGAAGTAGAAGCCATCAAGCAAGCCATTCAGTCTGGAATCACCCAAGACATTCCAGGGCTCGGCAGACTCTACCTGACGGAACATGGACGCACCGCCTTTGCCCCTGAAGCGAGGATCGACGAGCGCTATGCCCCTCCGGGACTTGGGCGTATCCCCTGGTTGGACCGCACAGCGACCGAGTCAGGGAAACCGACCGAAGCGCCCTCCATCCCTGAAGAAAATGATGAGTCGCCAACGCAACCGGCAATCCAGCGGGATTTCACTCCGCTGTTGCGCGTCGCTGCCGTGCTGTTGCCGGTCCTGCTCGTCGGATCCTTCTGGTGGCACAACAACGATACCGCGACATTCGACCTGTTCCCCTCCGATGCCACCAGCTCCAGCAGCTACATCCCTCGCATTGAAGGAGAGGACATCCGTTTCCCGGAAGAAGCCAACGCCGGTTTGGACTTCATCGACCCCAGCGCACCTGACATTGAGCCGCGAGCGGCAACCGAAGAAATGATGCCCATTCCCGAACCATCGGGCATGGCTTCGGGCTGCACCCACCACGTGATCGCCGGCACATTCAGCGCCATGGATCGGGCCGCCACCCTGGCCCGCCGATTCGAATCACTGGGTTATGCCACTTCCATTCTGCCCGGCCCCTCCGGCAACCATCGCGTCTCAGCCGGTTGCTTCAATGACGCCCGACGCGCAGCCGATTTCCGCCAGGGCCTGAAACTCCACCACGGCATCGAACAGGCCTGGATCCTCAAAAACTGAAGGACCGCATGCCAACTGCCGTCCTCTTTCCCCTTGATTGGCACAACATCGACCACGTAGTCCTCGATTTCGGAGGCGTGCTCTACGAAATTGATCACCACCGAACCGCAGAGGCCTTTGCCGAACTCGGATTGCGCGACTTCTATCTGGAATTCCGCCACGGCTCACAATCGGAAATCTTCGACCGCTTGGAACGTGGCGAAATCACAGAGACGGCGTTTGTGGAACACCTCCTTAGGCGATGCAGACCAGGCACCACTGAAACACAGGTGCGGAACGCCTGGAACGCCCTGCTCATCGGATTGAGGCCTGAGGCTTTGCCTTGGGTTCAATCACTCGCCCGGCATTTCGACGTCCTGTTGTTCAGCAACACCAACGCCATCCACGCCAGCCACTTCGAGCAGGATATTCTCCGTTCCAAGGGCCGCAGCTTCGCGGAGGCTTTCCGGCAGATCATCTACAGCCATAGGCTCGGACAGCGCAAGCCCGAATTTCACACCTACGAACAGATCACAAGGGAATTCAACCTCAACCCCGATCGTACGGTCCTCATCGATGACACCAAGGCCAATGTTGCTGGCGCCATTGCAGCAGGATGGAATGGTGTGCACTTCGACCTGGAATCCTTCAGCTTCGTCCAATTCGTTCGGGGCATCGGCTACGAAGACTTCCTCAGCCACTGATCCCGCATATGCACGGGGTACTCAGTGCCACATGCCCTTGCCCGTGCCCAGGTCGTTCTTTCGGCGCTTGGTCCGCTTTTGACCGTATCCCCCTTCGAACGACAGTCCGAACTGTGCTTGCCAATGCCCCGTCTCCAAAGGGTATATCAAACCTGGGATATGGCGAGCGGAAACCGACAGGCGCACTGGCCCTCCCCTCAGGGAAACCCCTCCACCGAACAACCAACGGTTGGAATGGTACTGACATTGGCCATTCACGGCAATGTTTCCGATGGGCCGGTACGTCACCCCAAGCAATCCACCGTCCATGCTTTCCCCGAACCGGTACTGACGGTAAACCACCGCGCTCACCTCCACGAATTCCGTCGGACGCACGCGCATGCCCAATCGCCACGTTTCTCGAACCCGCGAATCGAATGCAGCAGCCAAGCCCGGAGTATCCACGGCAGGAAAGGCCTGCTCAAGAGAGTCTCCGAGACTCATGGCCCAATCTTCCAGCACCGCCGGAAGCGAATCCAGCGGCAGGGAATCCATGGATTGCCACTCCTGAACAAGGTCAAGCCCCTGCAGGACGAACGCTGATGCCGGTACTTCCTTTCGGGACACCGATTCCAACCAGCGCATCCCACCCCGTCCTTCGATGGCGCCCTCCAAGTCCACCTTGGGGCTCACCCGCCACAAGAAACCATAATCGAAGGCCACACCAGAACCAAGGGTCTGCGGAAGACCACTGCCAAGATCACCGAGCGCATCACCGCCTTCCAGAAGCGAATCGAGGTTGACCCCGGCGGCATTGAAGGCCGCCTCGCCTTGTATGTCCCAACTGTAATCCAGCGTATCCGTCATCCATGACACGCCGAACCGCTCCGTCTGGAAGGCCCCGATACCGTTGAGCATGTGAATGCCCCAGCCCAGCCACAGCTTGTCTTCCTTAGCCATGGCGCCCACGCTCAGACCGTAATCGAGGTACGCCTGGGCATCCATACCGAAACCATCAAGGTCAATGGGGCGTCCAATGTTGTCGGGATGGCCATTGCCACGCCAACCCAAATCGAAGAGGTCCCGATCATAAGTCAGCTGTTGCTCCGCTACCACACGGCCCCTGAACCGGAACTCGAACCGTTCATCATCCTTGAACCCCATGGACACCAGCGGCACCTCCAGTCGCGATCCGAAGGACTCGACAGGGTCCATGCGCTCCAACAGGGCCTGGGGGTTCACAACGCCATCCAATCCGATGAAATCCAAGTAGGACGGCCCGGAATGGAGGGCTTCGAATTGCATGCCCGACATGCCGCCGAGGAGAACGTGAGCGCCGGAAGGATGCAAAATCGCAGGATTCGACCAACCTGCCTGCCCCCACTCAGGCAGCAGCTCATAGGGTCCCAGTTGACCGAACAGCCGAGCACCCGGGAGGGAAACCAACAACAACGCAAGAACGATGGCCCCCCTCATATCACGGTTCCAATCTGGGGTACAGCTTCATACCCAATTCCAACTGAAGGAACTGGTCCTCCTGCAGGTAAACGAAATTGCCATCCGCAGCACCCACCGTGGAAGACCAGGTCTGGATGACGACCTTCTCAGCTTCTGCCAGGGCATTCGCCCGATCCCAGTCGAGGGGCACATCGTGAATGAACAGGCCGGCCTCCAATGGAAGTCCTGACCCATCCAGGACGGGCATGGTGAACAGAGCCAAAGGTTCTAGACTCACGCTGTCCAATGGTTCTCCGAGTCCATCGAGAAAAACCACACGGAGATGGACACCGAAAGGGAATCCGTTACGCAACACCATTCTCAAAGAGGCAGAGTCCAACTCCGCCACCTCCTCCTGCGCATCCAGATCAAAGGAAACCGTGTCGCGGAAATCGAGTTGTTCCACCTTCAGAGCCAAGGGGATTTCCGCACGAAAACGCCCTGTCACGTAGCCATCGGCGTCCACGAAATTCGGTGCCGCCGGATCCACACCACCGGGGTTCGACCTGACCCAGGCCGACAACTCCAACTCGCGAGGTTCCACACTGAAGAATGTCGTGATGTTGCTGTTGTCCTCGTCAAGTGTCCAAGTGGTCAGGGAGGGTGAAGCGGCGCTCCCCGACGCAGGTGGAATGGTCAAAGAAGGCGCCGTGGTCACGAATTCCGCTACGACCTCACCGTCCTGGACGGCCTGCAAATCCACAGAATCGAGACCGACCTCCATACCAAAGGCATTTTCCACCTCGACCGACAGGGAAGCCTGTTCGATGGCTATGCCCGACGTCGTGAACCGGTCGTCGAAAATCGACAGGGTCGAAGTACCCTGCTCGAGGAAAATCTCCGTTTGTCCGAAATCCCCCTCGACACGGTCAAACACGAGCTGGTCCATGAGGAATTCAGCCGTCAGCGATTCACCGGGCGCTGCTGTATGTCCCCCGTCATTGATCAGGAAAACATCGAACAGGGCGCGCACCACATTGGTGTCCTGAACATTCGGGTTTTCCGGCAGGATGCGCCATCCTGTGAGGTCCTCGGTCACTGTGTAGGTCCCGGAAGACAGCACTGCCGGGTTCCATACCGTGCTCCACGGCATGCCGAATCCGTCGATCAGGTTCGGAATGGTCAATTGGCCTTCAACATCGTCACCCATCGTGGAGGTCAGGGTAAACGATAGCTGCCCCGCCGCCAGATCAATGACATCCACCAAGGCCCCCGGCGGTGTTTCAACGATCATCTCCGAGACAATGGTGTCGGAAACCGGGAATACGGCGCCATCCTCAGACAGGTTGATGGCCGTGGCCAGTGTGAGGTCCAAGGAGAGCGAAGCCGACTCTGACACCTCGGGCAATGAAAGCCAGTCCTCCGCCAATGTTCCAGAGAACTCCTCGGTGTAGAGGAAGGCCAGTTGGCCGAGGTCATTGGCTTCGATGGGCACCGTATCCAACCCATCCGACAAGACCCCCATCACGTCTTCAAGGTCGAACCGGGTATCCACAAGGGGCACCGCCACAACCGGCGTCCAATCCGGAACCGAAAACTCTTCAGCAGGAGCCTGACACCCCGCCACCACCACCATGACGGTAGCGGCAACCAGAACCTTACTGAACAAATGAGACTGTCGGAGCATCCTGCACACCCTCAAAAATACGCCACCGGGCCCATTGGGGTTTCAGCCCCAACGGTAGGAATATGCCCGTATTGCCCGGTCGCCGGTCAGCTGTCCAGGCCCTCGAGGTCGAGCATGAACGCATACTCCAACGCCACCTCACGGTAGCGGCGGAAACGACCGGACTGGCCGCCGTGGCCCGCGTCCATGTTGGTGTGGAAGAGGAGCGTGTTGCCGTCGGTCTTGAGCTCGCGCAGCTTGGCCACCCACTTCGCGGGCTCCCAGTACTGCACCTGGCTGTCCCAGTACCCCGTGGTCACCAGCGTGTTCGGGTAGTCCTGCGCCTTGACCTGGTCGTACGGGCTATAAGACTTCATGTAGTGGTAGTACACGCTGTCACGCGGATCGCCCCACTCATCCCACTCGAAGGTGGTCAGCGGAATGGTCTCGTCGAGCATGGTGCTCACCACATCTACGAAGGGCACAGCGGCGACCACCCCATTGAAGAGGTCCGGCGCCTGGTTCATCACAGCGCCCATCAGCAGGCCACCGGCGGAACCGCCCATCGCGTAGAGGTGCTCCGGTGACGTGTAGCCCATGGCCACCATGGCGCGACCAACGTCCTCGAAGTCGTTGAAGGTGTTCTGCTTCTTGAGCAGCTTGCCGTCCTCGTACCAGTGGCGGCCCATCTCCTGGCCACCCCGGATGTGGGCGATGGCGTAAACGAAGCCCCGATCCAGGAGCGACAGGCGCACGCTGGAGAAGTAGGGGTCCATACTGCTGCCATAGCTGCCGTAGGCGTACAGCAGGAACGGGTTCTGACCATTGCGCTCGGTACCCTTGCGGTACACCATGCTGACCGGCACCTTGACACCGTCCCGCACCTCCACCATGAGGCGCTCGGATGTGTAGTTGTCCGGCGAGAAATTGTCGTCGATGACCTCCTGCTGCTTGAGCAGGGTGCGCTCCCCCGTCCGCATGTTGTGGTCGTACGTACTGGCCGGCGTCGTCATGGAGCTGTAGCCGAACCGCAGGATCTCGGTGTCGAAGTCCGGGTTGGACCGGGTTCCGGCCGTGTAGGCGGGGTCGTTGAACTCCAAGTACTCA
Organism: uncultured Flavobacteriales bacterium; assembly: GCA_937996585.1. Taxonomy (GTDB): domain Bacteria; phylum Bacteroidota; class Bacteroidia; order Flavobacteriales_D; family Sanyastnellaceae; genus UBA8752. The sequence goes on along the minus strand of CALKUW010000063.1, from coordinate 4,381 downwards.
TCCTTGGAACCGTCCCAGGTCTTGATGCGGATCTGGTTCAATCCCTCTTGGCGCTCCTCGACCACGAGGTAATCCTTGAAGATGTCAATGCCCTCGAGCAGCACGTCATCACGGTGAGGAATCACCTCCTCCCAGTTGTCCTTGGTGGTCGCGTCCACCGGGGTCTTCATCAGGCGGAAATTCTTCGCGTCGAGGTTAGTGACGATGTAGAAATGGTCTCCATAGTGGCTGATGCCGTACTCCAGGTCCCGCTCGCGGGGCTGCACGACACGCCACTCGCCCATCGGGTCGTCAGCCTTGAGGACACGGTACTCTTGCGACAGCGTCTGGGAGGTGTAGATCACGAGGTACTCGTCGCTCTTCGTGCGGTACACCCCGCAGCTGAACGTCTCGTCCGTCTCCTCGAAGACGAGGGCATCGTCTTCCACAGGCGTGCCGAGCACGTGACGGTAGACCTGGTAGCTCCGCAGGGTCTGCGGGTCCTTGCGGGTGTAGAAGACCGTCTTGTTGTCGGCGGCCCAGGTCGCGCCTCCTGTGGTCAGGGGAATCTCATCGGCGAGGATCTCCCCGGTGGAGAGGTCCTTGAAACGCACCGTGTATTGCCGGCGGCTCACCGTGTCCACACCGAAGGCGACGAGGTTGTTGTCGTCGCTGACGCGCATGCCGCCCATGGCGAAGTAGTCGTAACCCTCGGCCATCTCGTTCTGGTCGAACATGACCTCCTCGGCACCATTGCACTCCTCGTACTTCGTCTCTTCACCGGCGGGCTTGCGACAATTGATCGCATACTCCTTGCCCTCCTCGTAGCGGGAGTAATACCAATAACCCCGATCGCGCACCGGAACGCTCCGGTCGTCCTTCTTGATGCGACCCACAATCTCGTTGAACAGCTTCTCCTGCAGCTCCTCGGTATGGGCCAACTTGGCATCGATGTAGTCGTTTTCCGCCGCCAGGTAGTCCAGGACGTCCTGGGTCTGGGCATCCGGCGTCTCCGCATTCTTCTGGTCGTCACTCAGGCGCATCCAGAAATAATCGTCCACGCGGGTGTCCCCGTGCTCGGTCATTTCCAGGGGAATCTTCTTGGCGGTGGGCGCCTCGGCGTTGGCAGTCTTGGACATGTTGGGGTCCTGTGTTGAACAGGCGGCGAAGATAGCCGCCACGAACAGGGCGGATGCGATGTGGAATCGGGTCATGGTATCGTTGTGAACTCCCACGGGAGGACAGGCAAATTAGACCAAAAGCAAGTGACCCGCCTGAAAAAGGGCGGGCCACAAACCAAATCAGATGCCGGGAGGCCTTGCAGGCTTCTCAATGCTGTCTTGTCGGCGAAAATGATGCGCTCAGCCTGCCCAGAATGCTACCCGTGTTACACAGCGCCAATGCAACCTTATACGGCGGCCTCCTCGGCGGTGAAGACGCGGAATTCGAAGCGCTCCATGATGGGATTGGCCAACAGCTCCTCGCAGGCGCGATGTACGAGCTGCTCCGCCTCTTCGCGTGACTCCGCCTCGATGTCAAGCGTGATGTGCTTGCCGATGCGAACGTTGGTCAACTGACCCAAACCGATGTTCGGCAGGTTGTTCGTCACGGCCTTGCCCTGCGGGTCGAGCAAAGCGGGAAGGGGGAGAATGTCAATGGCGGCGTGGAATACCATGGTCGGATGTCATTGGGTGCGGCCGGAAAGGCGGATGCCCATGCCCAGCAGCGGGTACGAAATTAGGGCAAGGACCCCGCCCATGGCACCCATCCCGATGCAAAGGGCCAACGCCACCAAAACCCAGACACCCCGCACCCCGTCGAAGGCCTTTTCGCTCCCCCAATGCTTGAATCCCACCTGCGGCATCCGGGAAGCCATGCCCAAGGGAAGCAGCGTGCTCCCCACCATGCCAAGCCACCACAACCGGTCGCAACCCAACCCCGGACACACGGCCCACCACCAGGTCAGCCCCCCCCAAAAGAGCGCTGCAAAAGGCGCGGGCAATCCTGCGAAATCAAAGCGGTCATCCGCCACCGGCAGTGGACCTTCGATCGCCTCGCGAGAAAAGCGGGCCAGCCGCCACGCCGCCGCCATCATGACCGTCAACGGCAACACCGTCACCCAAGACAACGCATCGGGAATGTGGCCCATGGCACTCCATTCCATGATGAGGGCCATGCCGACAAATGCCGGTGCCAATCCCGATGAGACCAGGTCCGCCATGGAGTCCAACATCGCGCCCTGGGGCCCCTGCGCACCCATGGCCCGGGCCACGAGCCCGTCCAGGACATCACACAATTGACCGAACATCCAGACGGCCAACAACCAGAAAAGCCCGGCCACCCGCCGCTCCTTCTTACCGATCAGGTCCATCCAAGCGTCGAGCATGCCCAACGAATCCAGCCACTCCGCCGGAGCCCATCCCAAATCAAATTCGGATGCCGCCCACCAACACACCAAGGCTCCTGCACCCAGGTTTGTGAGCGTCAACGCATTGGCCGGCCATGCGCGCCAACCGGGCTTCGGTTCTGCAGATTCCTCCACGAAAGGAAAAGTACGCCGCGTGAAACCCTGCGACACACCTTCCGTATATTTGCGTCCCTGCTTCGGTGGGGAAAACACCGGGTCTGGTGGCCGAGTGGCTAGGCTCAGCTCTGCAAAAGCTGCTACAGCGGTTCGAATCCGCTCCAGACCTCAACGAAAAAGCCCGGCTCACGCCGGGCTTTTTTCATGCCATCACCGTTGTGCTCACTCACACACCTGTCCGAAAGCGGAAAGGATGATGAGGACATCCCCCACCCCGACCAGGCCATCGGAATCCACATCCGCCACGCAATCAGGGGCCAGGTCGAAAACACAACTCCCGTCGTCCATCGTGGCACCCGAGGCGAAGTTCGATGCTCCAGGGTAAGAACAGCCGGCAACATCGTTGACATCGCAGATCCCATTGCCGTTGGTATCACTTTGGCAATCGCCATTGCACACGCCCACCGCATCCAGCGTACCCACGCAGGGGTCCACATCGTCACAGATGCCGTCGGAATCCATATCGGCGGTACAACCTCCGCCGCACACGCCGAGCACGTCGAGCTCATTGCCATTGCAATCACAATCCCCAGCGGGGATGTCCGCGCATCCACATTCAAAAACGGCACCCGGCCCATTGCACACCCCACAGGCGTCCAACGACCCCACACAAGGGTCCACATCGTCGCAGATGCCATCCCCATCGACGTCCGTCGTGCATCCCACCCCGCCATCGCAGGTCTCGCAACTCTCCCAGCAGACTTCCGGCATCACGATCGGCCCATCCACGGTGATCACGCGGTTCACGAATTCTCCCGTCGTCAGCGTGCAGGACTCCCCTCCGGCAAACGTCTCCTGATCGCTCCAGTCGAAGGTGGTGAACTTGTACTCCTGCAGCCCGACCGGCCAGAACATCGTGATGGTCCATACGCCATCCCCTTCCGGGTCGGACAAGGGGTCCGAAGTGGCATTCCATCCATTGAAGGTGCCCGCCAGGAAGATGGGCCCATCCGGTGAGGAGGGGTCGTTCATGTCCACCGACAACGTCACCGGGAACAGGCAGGTCCCATCGTCCACCGTGGCATTCGGACTGAAGTTGACGGCATCTTCACTGGTACAACCCAATACGGGGTCTCCACCGCCGCCGCCACCACCGCCGTCTCCATCGAGTCCGGGGCGGGTCGCCAGCCAATAAAGCGTATTCGTCTTCGTGTTGCCGTCGTCATATCCGTTGAGCGTCTGGCATTCGTTCCAAGCTGCATTGGGGTCGATGACCGCGTGCGTCATGTAAATGAAGCCTTTCCACCCCTCGCCAATGTTTGGGCTCGTCGTGGCGGGCTGGATGACGGGGTATTCCTCAACGACCCATTCGGCGCGCAACAACTCCTCGGTAATCGGAGTGAACGGCAACATTTGGATGCCGTGGATGAACTCGATGTTGGCACCAAAAAAAGTGGAGTAGTCCACCTTGGTTCCCCAGAGGATGCCAACCACCTTGTTGGACGCAAACGGCTCGGGATAGACGCCCTCCCCGGTGTTGATCTGCCAATATTTCCAGGTCGACCGCAGCTCGGTTGCGAGCATCACTCGGCCCAAATCACGGATGCGGTCATCCCCGATGGCGAGGCCGTAGAGATAAACGCCATACCAAGCATTGACCGCTTCGGATGAACTCTCCTGGTTGCGGGAGTCACCAAATTCAAACAGACCGGCAGCCCATGAATGGCCGACGAACCAATCCTTGTTGCGCATGTACCCGTAATGCGGGTCCGTCCCGGAAGGCTCAGCCACATCCCGAATGAGGTGCATGACCTCATCGCCCCATTGGCTCACCCACGCCGGATTGTCCTTGGCCATGGCCGCCGCAGCATAGATCCA
>CALKUW010000062.1 GCA_937996585.1 uncultured Flavobacteriales bacterium | reverse complement strand
GTACAGCAACGGTAACCTGATTCTGAATGGTCTGGACGGCGGGGGGTGGATGTCGATTACAGTCGGAGCCACCGCCGTCTATGGCGAGGTCATTGATTGTGTGAACAACAGTCCTGACATCGACGCGTGCGATGAAGGGCTGTCGTTGGCGGCGTATGGCCGGTTGTACAACTGGTATGCGGTGGACGATGCCCGGGGCTTGTGTCCTTCGGGCTGGCATGTCCCTACCGATGGCGAGTGGACGGAACTGGAAGACTACATCACCTCCCAAGGATTTGCCGGGACGGAAGGCACGGCATTGAAATCGACAACAGGCTGGTACAATAACGGCAACGGCACGGACGACTTCGGGTTTTCGGCCCTTCCGGGCGGCGGCCGCGACATCAGCAATGGCGGCTTCTTCAATGGCGGCCGCGTCGGCGACTGGTGGAGCTCGTCCCCGTTTGGCGGCGGTGCGTGGAGCCGGCGCTTGAACGACTACCATCCAAGCGTCCTCCGGCTCAACAGCTTTCCACGGTACGGATTCTCTGTGCGCTGTCTCAGGGATGCCGAGTGAGCGTAGCGAAGGAGGGTTGACACTTTGAAACTTTGGAGGCTGAAGGCCGATCGGGAGCACATGCCGGATTTCGGGCATGAGGCCGAAATCCGCGCGGGTATCTGCGCAGGGCTTTATGGGGTGAGGCGTCAGCCGAGGTCGCGGTGGACGGGGTGTGGGACGGTGTTGCGCCATTTGCCGGCCGTGAGGTCGGGGATGTCGATGCGGACGGAGCCCCGCGCGACGCTTTCCTCGCCGAGGATGCCGACCATGCTCCAGAGGACGCCGTCGTAGACGTTGAGGTCGAGCGGAAGGCCTTCGTTGAGGCAGCGGATCAGGCGGAACATCATGATGAAGTCCATGCCGCCGTGGCCCTGCTTGTGCTCGGCCGCCAGGGCCTGTAGGCGTGTCCAGAGCGGGTGGGCGTATTGTTCCCGCATCGCTTTCATCTTGTCGTCGTCGACCCAGCTGTGGCCCCACGATGGGCCGTGGTCGATGTACAGGCGCGAGGGGTAGCCGTAGTGGGCGGCCTTGGAGCCGACGACTTTGTCGAGGCGGCTGTAGGGGCGCCCCGAGTGGGTGTCGAATTGGAGCATGATGCTCTTGCCCTGGACGGTCCGGATGAGGGTCGTGTTGACGTCGCCGCATTTGACGCGGGCGGACATTTCCTGCAGGGCCGTTTCGTCGGTGTTGGCGAGGGCTTCGCTCAGGGCGGCCTCACGGGAGCTCATGCTGACGAGGTGGGAGAGGGTGTCGCCGCGCAGGATGTCGAAGTACATGGACACCGGGCCTAGGCCGTGGGTGGTGTAGAGGTTTCCGTTGCGGTAGAGGTGGTGCTTCAGCCGCCAGCGGTCCTCGTAGTAGGTCGGGTCGAGCATCATGACGCGGAGGTCGTGCAGGTAGGCGCACTCGGCGTGGGTCAATGTGCCGAAGACGCCTTCCTTGATCATTTGCATGATCCACAGTTCCTCGCCGTTGTAGCAGCAGTTCTCCAGCATGATGCAGTGCCGCTGGGTCTCCTCTGCAGTCTTGATAAGGTCAATGCCTTCCTGGTAGGTCGTGGCGATGGGCACCTCGCTGGCCGCGTGGAGGCCCTGGCGCATGGCGTAGGCCGCCATGGGCGTGTGCCATTCCCATGGTGTGCAGATCAAGGCGAGGTCGGCGACCTCGGTGCTGCAGGCTTCCTTCCAGGCATCGTCGCTGCCGGTGAAGACGCGCGGGGCGTTTGCCTGGAATTCGGCGATGCGCTGTAGGGCCCGCTCGACCTTCCTGGGGTTGACGTCGCTGATGGCCGTGATTTCGGCGTGTCCCTGGCCGATGAGCCATTCAAGCATGTCGATTAGGCTGCTGCCCCGGTTGCCCAAGCCGAAGAGGGCGACCCGCACCTTGGGCAAGGCTTCGGTCGCCAAGTCAAAGACGGAGCCGTCTAGCCCGGCGGACTGCACGCCCGCGGCAAAGGCTTCGCTCGAATCAAGGGGGGCACCCTTGGCCAAAGCACCGCGGCTGGCCATCAGTCCACCCAATCCGAGGAGCCCGCCCCGGAGGAATTTCCTTCTCTGCATGCTCCCAAAATAGGGGGCGGCAGGGGCTGGGGGTGGTGAATCAGGGGAGAAGCTCCTGAAGGTCAGGGCTCAACTTTTCCACACGGCCCGCGAGGTGGTCGAGGGTCAGGCCGCCGATGGCGTGGCGGATGAGGCGCAGGGTGGGGAAGCCGATGGCGGCGGTCATCTTGCGGACCTGGCGGTTTTTGCCCTCGTCGATCTGCAGCTCGATCCAGGTGGTCGGGATGTTGGCGCGGTACCGGATGGGGGGCGTGCGCTCCCACGGCGGGGTGTAGTCGGGCAGGAGTCGGGCCTTGGCGGGCCGGGTGGTGAAGACCTTGCCCTTGGCCTTGAGCTGCATGGGGCGCTCGAGGGCGTGGAGGTCCTGAGCAGTTGGGGCGCCTTCGACCTGGACGTGGTAGGTCTTCCAGATTTTCCGGCCGCCGGAGCCTTCGAGGATGCGGCGCTTCAGGTCGTTGTCGTCGGTCAGCAGGAGCAGGCCCTCGGAGTCGCGGTCAAGGCGGCCGATGGGGTAGACGTCCTTGGGGAAATCGCCCAACTCTGACAGGCCAGGGTGACCGGCTTCGGAGGTGAACTGGCTGAGCATGCCGTACGGCTTGATGACGGCATAGGTGGCCATCCTTAATCGATCCAGTCGGCGACGAAGACGTTGGTGGAGCGGGTCCGGCCGTTGTTGCGGTTCGAGCTGAAGGCGATGCGCTTGCCGTCGGGCGAGAACATCGGGAAGCTGTCGAAGGCATTGTCGAAGCTGATCTGCACGGGCTCCATGCCGTTCACGTCGGTCATGAAAATGTTGAACGGGAAGGCGCCCGTCTTGTGGTTCGAGCTGAACAGGATGTGTTCGCCGTCTGGGTGGAAGTAGGGGGCCCAGTTGGCACCACCGAGGTTCGTGATCTGGCGCATGTCGCTGCCGTCGGCCTTGGCGACGAAGAGCTCCATCGCCGTCGGCTGCACCAATCCGCGTCCGAGCAATTCCATGTAGGATTGGGCCTCCTCACCGGGTTCGGGTCGGCTGGCCCGCCAAACGATGTACTCGCCGTCAGGGCTGAAGAAGGCACCACCGTCGTATCCCAGTTTGGCGGTGATGCGCTGGATGTTGCTGCCGTCAATGTCACAGGTGTACAGGTCGAGGTCGCCGTCGCGCGTGCTGGTGAAGACGATTTTGTCGCCTTTGGGGCTGACCGTGGCTTCGGCGTCGTAACCGTCTCCGCCGATCAACAAGGTCGGCTCGCCACCACCGACGGGGGCGGTGTAGATGTCGTAGCCCGCGTAGATCGGCCAGACGTATTCGTTGTTCGGGCCGCGGCGGGGCGTTTCCGGGCAGGCGGTGTCCGCCGCGTGGGTCGAGGCGTACAGGACGCTTTGGTCTCCCGGCATGAAGTAGGCGCAGGTGGTTCTGCCCAAACCGGTGCTGACCGGTGCCGGCGGAGTGGAGGAGGGTGTCCCGTCGGACAGGTCCATCACGTAGATCTGGTCACATTCGGTGCCCCAACCCGGGTTGGTGGCCTGGAATACGAGGCTGCGGCCATCGAAGGACCAGTAGGCCTCGGCATTGTCTCCGCCGTAGGTCAGTTGCCGGACATTGTCGAAGTGCACCTCCTCTTCATAGGCCCGGTCGAGGCTGTCGGGAAGTTCCGGCAGCGTCAACGGGGCTGCGGGTTGGACTTCGACCGGAGCTTCATTGGAAACGGACGTCTCTGCAGCCGGATCCGCACAGGAAGCCAGGAGGGTGACGATGCAGGTCAACGTGGCCAATTGGCCGAGGGGATGGAGGGTCATGAACCGCTGGGATGAAAAATGCGACGCGAATGTAGAAC
>CALKUW010000061.1 GCA_937996585.1 uncultured Flavobacteriales bacterium | reverse complement strand
GACGGCGTGGTGGCCGGCCTGCTTTCCGAACTGGGACTGGGCCACAAGATCGACGCCCCGGTGGACGCGCTCTCCGTGGGGGAGCAGCAGCGCGTTTCCATCGCGCGGGCAGTGGTGCACGCGCCGGGCCTCATCCTCGCCGACGAACCGACCAGTGCCCTTGACGACGCCAACACCGACGCCGTGCTGGAACTCCTGCGCGGTCAGGCCGCGCGCACCGGGGCCGCCCTGCTCATCGTCACCCACGACCAGCGCCTGAAGGACCGCATGGCCGACCGGGTCGAACTGGCCCCCAACCCCACCGCCGCATGAAGGCCGCCCGACTCGCCCGCCGGAATGTGCTGCACCGCCCCCTCGAAACGGGGCTGAGCGTCCTGCTCCTCGCTTTCGGGGTCGGCATCATCAGCCTCATGCTCCTCATGCAGCGCAGCCTGACGGAGGACCTCGACCGCAACATCAAGGACATCGACCTGGTGCTCGGCGCCAAGGGCAGCCCCCTGCAGCTGATCCTCGCCAACGTCTACCACGTGGATGTCCCCACCGGCAACATCCCCCTCGCCGAGGCCCGCAAGGTGATGCGCCACCCTTACATCGCCGAGGCCATCCCGCTCGCCTACGGAGACAACTACGAACTCTTCCGCATCGTCGGCACGGAACACAGCTACCCAAACCATTACGGGGCGGAGGTTGCCGAAGGCGAGCTCTTCGAGGCCCCCTTCGAGGTCACGGTGGGTGCCGAAGTGGCCGCCACCACGGAACTGGGCATCGGCGACACCTTCTACAGCGCACACGGCCTGACCGACGGCACGGACGTCCACCGCGACAAGGCCTACACCGTCGTGGGCATCTTCGGCCGCACCGGATCCGTCATCGACCAGCTCCTGTTGACCCCCATCGAATCGGTCTGGGGCGTTCACGAGGACATCGAGGATGCCGATGAGGAAATCACCGCAGTGCTCCTCAAGAAGAAAAATCCACTCGCCATCCTGACCCTGCCCAACCTGCTGCGGGACACCCCCATGCAAGTCGCCTTGCCCGCCATCGAAATGAACCGGCTCACCCAGCAGTTCGGCATCGGGCTGCAGACCCTGCGCGCCGTCGCGCTGCTTATCATGGGCCTGTCTTTCGTGAGTGTGTTCATCGCCCTCTTCGCCTCGCTGCGGGACCGGCGCTATGAGCTCGCCCTGTTGCGCACCATGGGTGCCCCACCCTCGCGGCTCTTTGCCCTCGTACTGTTCGAGGGATTGTGGATGACCGTCGCCGGCATCCTGGCCGGTCTGCTGCTCAGCCGAATCGGGGTTGTCGTGCTGGGCCAGGTCCTCTCCGACCGCTTCCACTACGACGTCACGCAATTGGCCCCCGTGGGCGGGGAGTTCATCCTCGTGGCCGCCGCCCTGCTCGTCGGAGGCCTGGCCGCGGGCATTCCGGCGCGCTCCGCCCTGCGCATCGACATTTCAAATACGTTGGGGCAGGGGCGTTGATGCCTGCGGAGCCCCTGCGTATTTTCGTGCCATGGGTCGCCAACTGCAACGCTCACTCTACGCCCTGCTGGGCCTGGCCATCGTGGCCTCCCTCGACTTGAGTTCGTACTGCCACCCCGACCCCGGTGCGCCCGACCTCGCCATGATCGGGCAGGCCAAGGCGGCCGCCCCCATGGCCATGGATGTCCCCACTGCGACCGCAGCCGTTCCGGCGACGGCGACGGCGGACTACAAGGAGCTGACCTGGGCGGAATTGGCCGACGTGGATTTCAAGGACGTCTACCTCGAAGAACTGGACAGCTACTACTGGAAGCCGGTCTTCGGCCCACAGGTGCTGGCCGCGGAAGGACAGGACGTCTACATCACCGGCTACGTGATCCCGGTCGACCTTGACGAGGACTTCTACGTGTTGTCCCGCTACCCCTTCGCCAACTGCTTCTTCTGTGGCGGAGCCGGCCCGGAGAGCGTCATCGACCTCCGGTTCGCCGACGCCGACCACCGCACCTACCAGACCGACGAGCGCCTGACCTTCCACGGCAACGTCCGCCTGAACGCCGACGACGTCTACCAGATGAACTACATCCTGGAAGGTGCCGAGGAGCACCCACTCTGACCCTTCTCGATTTCGCGGAAAAAAAATGCCCGACCGGACGGTGTCCAATCGGGCGGGGTTCATGTCATGGTGAAAACCTCACATCGCCAGTTGCGGCGGGAAGGTGGTTTGGATGATGTCCTGGTAGCGCTGGCCGAATTGTTCGAGGCACCAGGTGCGGAGTCTCTCCACATCTCCGAATTCGAGGCGTTTGATGCTTTTGGCCAATTCCTTGGCAAACAGGTGGCGGTCAAAGCTCACTTTGGCCAGTATACGCTGGCAGTATTCCAACATTTTCATAGGCATTGATGAATCAGTAGGGTGAGTCAATATATCCGGATTTCGGTCACCCTCCAAACGCCGGTGCGTCCCGGAATCGTATCCCGGCGCATTCCTACGCCCGCGTGGTCGCTATTTTTGCAGCCGTGGCCAAGGCTCCGCTCCATAACCGGCATGACAAATCCGCGCTCCTCGAACAGCTCGAGCGCGAGGGTCGCGCGCGCACCACACTGAGCTTCTACCGCTATGCCAAGGTGGCCAACCCCACCTTCCTGCGCGACCACCTTTTCAGCACGTGGGAACCCCTCGGTGTCCGCGGCCGCATCTACGTCAGTGGAGAGGGCATCAACGCGCAGCTCAGCGTGCCCACCGAGCAACTCGAGCACTTCCGCCAGTCCTTGGAGGACATCGCATGGATGCAGGGGCTCCGCCTCAACATCGCCATCGAGGGGGACGACAAGAGCTTCCTGAAGCTCATCATCAAGGTGAGGGACAAGATCGTCGCCGACGGGCTGGACGACGCCGGTTTCGACGTCACGGACTGCGGCAAGCACGTATCCGCGTCGGAGTTCAACGCCCTCGCCAGCCAGGACGACACGGTCATCGTCGACATGCGCAACCACTACGAGAGCGAGGTCGGCCATTTCAAGGGCGCCATCCTCCCGGCGGCCGAGACCTTCCGCGACGAGATCCGCGAAGTCGAGGACCTGCTGCAGGACCGCAAGGAAGAGAACATCGTCCTGTACTGCACCGGCGGCATCCGGTGCGAGAAAGCCAGCGCCTACCTCAAGCACAAGGGATTCCCCAACGTCCACCAATTGGAGGGCGGCATCATCGAATACACCAGACAGGTCAAGGCGCAGGGACTCGACAACCGGTTCCAGGGCGTCAACTTCGTCTTCGACGAACGGATGGCGGAGCGCGTCAGCGATGACGTGGTCGCCGAGTGCCACCACTGTGGCACCGCCTGCGACACCATGACGAATTGCGCCAACGCCGCCTGCAACGTGCTCATGGTGCAATGTCCCGATTGTGCCGAATCGATGAAGCACACGTGCAGCAGCGCCTGTAAGGACTTCATCGCTCTGCCGGAAGATGTCCAGAAAGCCCAGCGATCCGGCACGCGACCACAGCGCCGCACCTTGCGACAGCCCACCCGAGCCCGCGTGGCCCGCAAGGGGTAGTCAATCCTCCTTCTTTCGCTCCTCCCGGGAGCGCTGCAGGAACGCGATGTTCCGCTTCAACCCGGCGTAACCCGTCCGCTGCACAGGGCTCTTCCTGAACAGCGCATCGAACGTTTCCTCCCTGAGGTCGCGCCAATCCTGCCCGGTCATGGCCAACAGCTCCGGCTTGGGTTCGAAGGCCGGCTCTTCATGAGGGGTCGCGTGGCGGTTCCACGGGCAGACCTCCTGGCAGATGTCGCATCCGAACATCCAGTTCTCGAAACGCCCCGCCATCGGCTCGGGCAGGGCATCGCGCAATTCGATGGTGAAGTAGCTGATGCACTTGCTCCCGTCCACCACCTGCGGCCGGATGATGGCGCCGGTCGGGCAGGCGTCGATGCAACGCGTGCAGGAACCGCAGTGGTCCGTCACGGGACCGTCAGGCGGGAGATCGAGGTCCACGAGAATTTCCCCCAGGAAGAAATGGCTGCCGCCGTCCTTGTTGAGCATCAGACCATGCTTGCCGATCCATCCGAGGCCTGACCGGGCGGCCCAGGCCCGCTCGAGGATGGGCGCCGAATCAACATAAACCCGCCCGGCGATGTCCCCCCAATCGCGGCGCATCCACTTCAGCAGCTCCTTGAGCTTCCACTTCACCACGAAGTGGTAGTCCTCACCGAAGGCATAGGTCGAAATGCGCGGCGCCTCGGGATCCGCCTGCCGCACATCCGTATAGTGGTTGTAGAGCAGGCTGATGACGGTCTTCGTTCCGGGCAGGAGAAGGGTCGGATCAAGGCGCTTGTCAAAGTT
>CALKUW010000060.1 GCA_937996585.1 uncultured Flavobacteriales bacterium | reverse complement strand
GGCATCCACGAGTTGCCCCGTATCGCCTACCTGTCCGCCTCCTTCGGGGTAGAAAGGGGTCAAGTTGAATACCAGTTGGTACCGGGTCTTGTCCTTGACCTTGACTTCGCGGTGGCGGGTGATGCGGACCTCGGCTGAGGTGCGGTCATAGCCGATGAACTCCTCCACCTTGTCCTCTTCGAGCACCGTCCAGTCGCCGGCGTCCATCTTGCCCGCCGCACGGGACCGTTCCTTCTGTTCCGACAGGGCCGCCTCGAACCCGGCATGGTCGACCGCAACGCCCTTCTCGGCGCAGATCAACGCGGTCAGGTCGATGGGGAATCCAAAGGTGTCGTAGAGTTCGAAAGCGTCCTGGCCTGCGAGTTTGTCACCGGAGCCGATGCGTTCGTCCAGCAGGCCGATGCCCTTGTCAAGGGTGCGGAGGAATCCCTCTTCCTCTTCTCGGATGACCTTGGCGATGAGGGCGCCCTGTTGCCGCAGCTCAGGGAAGAAGTCGCCCATCTGATCGGCGAGGACGGGAACCAGGTCGCAGAGGAATGGACGATCGAGACCGAGAAAGCTGTAGCCGTAGCGCACGGCCCGGCGCAGAATGCGGCGGATGACATAGCCGGCCCCCGCATTGGAAGGCAGTTGTCCGTCGGCGATGGAGAAGGCCACCGCGCGGACGTGGTCGGCACAGACCCGCAAGGCCACATTGGCCTTGTCATCTCCACCGGTGTAGGGCTTGCCGGAAGCTTCGCTCAGGTGACCAATCAGCGGTTGGAAGACGTCGGTGTCGTAGTTGCTCTGCTTGCCCTGCAGCACGGCGGCGAGCCGCTCGAAGCCCATGCCCGTGTCGATGTGCTGGGCGGGCAACGGTTCGAGGGAGCCGTCCGCCTTGCGCATGAACTGCATGAAGACGAGGTTCCAGATTTCGATGACCTGCGGGTGGTCCTGGTTGACCAGGTCGGCGCCGGGGACGGCGGCCCGCTCAGCTTCGCTCCGGATGTCCACATGGATCTCCGAGCAGGGGCCACAGGGCCCGGTTTCTCCCATTTCCCAGAAGTTGTCCTTCTTGTCGGCCTTCAGGATGCGCTCGGCCGGCACGTGCTTGGACCAGATGTCGATGGCCTCCTGGTCGAGGGGCAGCCCGTCGCCGGCATCCCCCTCGAAGACGGTGATGTACAGCCGATCCTTATCGATGCCGTAGCGCTCAGTGAGCAGTTCCCACGCCCAGTCGATGGCTTCCTGCTTGAAATAGTCGCCGAACGACCAGTTGCCCAGCATCTCGAACATGGTGTGGTGGTATGTGTCCACGCCCACCTCCTCGAGGTCGTTGTGCTTGCCGCTGACGCGCAGGCATTTCTGGGTGTCCGCCACCCGGGGGGACTTGGCCGGCCGGTTACCGAGGAAGATGTCCTTGAACGGGTTCATGCCCGCGTTGGTGAACATCAGCGTGGGGTCATCCTTCAGCACCATGGGCGCCGAAGGCACGATGTCGTGGGCCTTTTCGCGGAAGAAGTCGAGGAACGTGCGGCGGATGTGGGCTGCGTCCATGGGTCCTTGCTGTGGCGTTGTTCACACGCCTTTGTTGGTGGTAACAGGGTGAAACCCGCGTCAGCCGCGGCTTTCCGGTTGTGAAAGTAGGGACTTTCCGCTACTTTCGCACCGCGTTTTTTCCCATGAGGAAGCATCATATCCGTTTCAACCGCGCGCAGCTGCGCACCGAGGCCGTGCCTTTTACCACCGGGGACTACGTGCGCTGGTTCGCTTTCCGGCTGTTTGCGGTGGCGGCCATTGCGGTGGTGTCCATCCTCACCTTCGACCAGTATTTCGAGAGCCCGAAGGTGCGCAACCAGCAGCGCCAGATTGCCTTCCTCGAGTCACAGGTTGCCCTGATGGAGGAGAAGGTGGAAGGCATGACCGGGGCGCTCGGGGAACTGACCGATCGGGACGAGGTCATCTATCGAAACATCTTCGGGGCTGAGCCTTACCCGGAGCACCTCAGGAATCCGGGAATTGGGGGTTCCGACCGATATGGTGACCTGCGCGGGCTCGAGCAGAGCGACCAGGTCATCGCGCTTCGGGAGCAGATCGCCGAACTCGAAAGGCGCATGCTCGCCCAGGGGGAGAGCTTCAGCCAACTCATCGAAATCAGTGGAAACCGGGAGGAGCTGCTCGAAAGCATTCCGGCCATCCAGCCGGTGCGGAACAGCGACCTCAAGCGGATGGCCAGCGGCTATGGCTACCGGATCCACCCCATCTACAAGGTGCGGAAGATGCACTGGGGCATGGATTTCAGCGCCCCGACCGGCACCGAGATCTTCGCCACCGGTGATGGCACCGTGGTCGAGGTCAAAAAGAAGTACAACGGCTACGGACACCACATCAAAATCCAGCACGGCTTCGGTTACGAGACCCTGTACGCCCACATGTCCAAGATTCTGGTGCGCAAGGGCCAGCGCGTGGAACGGGGGGAGGTCATCGGACTCGTGGGCTCCACCGGCACCTCGGTGGCACCGCACCTGCACTACGAGGTCTTCAAGGAAGGCAAGCGGGTGAATCCCGCCCATTACTACTTCAACGATCTCTCGCCCGAACAGTACGAGCAGATGCTGGCCGCTTCCGAGAGCGCCAACCAGAGCTTCGACTGAGCCGGGTGGATTTGGCGCACCACCCTGCCTTGCGCATCTTGCAAGGCCATGGTGTCCAAGCGTTATTGGTCCATATCGGAAGTCGCCGACCAGTTCGGCGTCAATCAGTCCCTGCTCCGCTATTGGGAGAAGGAGTTTCCGGCATTGGACCCCAAGAAGCAGGGCAGCGGCAAGCGGGCGTATACCGTCAAGGACATCGAGGTGATCGCCGTCCTGCATGACCTGCTGAAGCTGAAGGGGTACACCATCGACGGCGCCAAGCGCCAATTGAGGAAGGCCCTGCAGGAGCGCCAGCGCATGGATGAACTGCGCAACCGCCTGGAGCACGCCCGCGAGGAGCTGTTGCGCATCGCCAAGGAAGTCGATCCCGAAGGCGGGGCCTGACCGCTTCAGAGCACGGCGTCCTTCAGCAGGAAGTCCCTGACGTATTCGCTGACCCCGTCCTCGAGGGACGTCATTTCGCGGCCGTAGCCCACGCTGCGCAGCTTGCCCAGGTCGGCCTCGGTGAAATACTGATAGGTGTCCCGGATGTCGGCCGGCGTGTCGATGAACCCGATGTCGTGCGGTGCGTCCAGGGCATCGAACGTCGCCTTGGTCAGGTCCAGGAAGGAGCGCGCCCGGCCCGAACCGAGGTTGTAGAGACCGCTGTCCTTGCGGTGGTGCATGAGCCAGTGGCAAACATCGACCACATCGCGGACGTAGACGAAATCGCGCAGCTGCTCACCGTCAGCATAATCATCGCGGTGGCTGCGGAAGAGCTTCATGCCGCCCGTCGACTGGATCTGGTTGAAGGCGTGGAAGACGACGGAGGCCATGCGGCCCTTGTGGTATTCACCCGGGCCGTAGACATTGAAGAACTTGAGGCCGGCCCAGAAGTACGGCGCGCGTCCGGCTTCCTGCTCAGCAAGCGCCCAACGGTCGAATGCTTGCTTGCTCTCGCCGTAGGGGTTGAGGGGCTTCAGCCGGTCCACTGCGCCGTGGTCGTCCGAATAGCCGTGTTCGCCTCCCCCGTAGGTCGCGGCACTGGATGCGTACACGAGGGGCAGGCCGAACCGGGTACAGAGACGCCAGATTTCCTGGCTGTACCCAAGGTTGAGCCGGTCGAAAATGGCGGCGTCCTGTTCCGTCGTGTCCGTCCGCGCGCCGAGGTGGAAGACGAACTGGACCTGCTCCTCGTGGGCTTCGAGCCAGGCGGGGAAGTCCGCCCGGTCGACCCGTTCCGCACAAGTGCGCCCTTCGTGGTTGCGCCCCTTGTCGGGCCGCGCTGCGAAGTCGTCCACCAGGACGAGGTCATTGAATCCTTCCGCGTTCAGGCGCGCCGCCAGCGCACTGCCAATGAACCCGGCGGCCCCTGTGATGGTAATCATGGGGCGAAGTTACTTTCGCGCCCCGCCCCATGAAATACGTTTACGTCACCCGCCGCGCCCGTTTCAATGCCGCCCACAAACTGTGGAACGACAACTGGTCCGAGGAGAAGAACCTCGAGGTCTTCGGCAAATGCGCCAACCCGAACTGGCACGGCCACAACTACGAGTTGCACGTGACCCTCAAGGGCGTGCCCTCGGAGGAGACGGGGTATTGCATTGACCTCAAGGACCTGAAGGCCATCATCAAGGAGCATGTCGAGGAACCCCTCGACCACCGCAACATCAACCTCGATGTTCCCTGGATGAAGGGGATCCGGTCTTCCACCGAGAACCTGCTCATCGGCATTTGGGAGCAGCTCGAGGGGCCCATCGGCGAGACCGGGTGTCAGCTCCACCACATCCGCCTGTACGAGACGGAGAACAACTACGCCGACTACTACGGCGGCGAGTGAGCACCCGCCGGGCGTTACCTTGCGCCCATGCCGCTGTATGAAAGGAAGGACCACTACGACGGGGAGGCCGTGGCCGATCTGGCCGCGCATTACCGCAGCCTGCTCGAGGGCATCGGCGAGGACGCCGACAGGGAAGGCCTCGTGAAGACGCCCGAACGCGCCGCCAAGGCGTTGGCCTTTTTGACCCAGGGCATGGGACAGGATCCGGCCGCCATTCTGGAGTCCGCCATGTTCGAGGAGGAATGCGAGGAAATGGTGCTCGTCCGGGACATCGAAGTCTTCTCCCTCTGTGAGCACCACATGCTGCCCTTCCTCGGCAAGGCCCATGTCGCCTACCTGCCCCAGGGCCGCATCACCGGACTGAGCAAAATCCCAAGGGTGGTCGATGTCTTCGCACGGCGCTTGCAGGTCCAGGAGCGCCTGACCCGCCAGGTTCGGGATTGCATACAGGAGACGCTGAACCCCCGCGGCGTGGCAGTGGTCATCGAGGCCCGCCACCTGTGCATGCAGATGCGGGGGGTGGAGAAGCAACACAGCCTCACCACGACCAGCGCATTTACCGGTGCATTTCTGAACGATCCCAAAACGCGCAAGGAATTCATGCGTCTGATCGACACCAAAGGGGTGTGAATTCGCGCGGATTGCGCATTTTCGTCCCATGTCAAATCAAGACCCTCCCCGCATCTTCGGCGGGAACAACACCTCGGACTTCACAACGGGCGGCATGCCCATCGTCGCCGACGAGCGCGGCTTCATGAACGCCGTGTTCGGATGGATGGCCGCCGGCCTGGCCATCACCGGAGCCACCGCATGGTACTTTGCCACGAGCGGGGCCATCATGCTCATGTTCAGCAAAACGGGCGGCATGAATCTGCTCGGCTGGGCCGTCATGCTCGGTCCGCTCGCCTTCATCCTGGCCATGAACTTCGGCCTGCAGCGGATGAGTGCGTCGACCCTCACGCTTCTCTTCGTTGCCTTCAGTGCGGTCATGGGGGCTTCGCTCAGCAGCATCTTCCTCGTCTACACGGGGTCGAGCATCATGCAGGTTTTCGGCATCACGGCCGGCACCTTTCTCGTGATGGCCATTGTCGGCTACACGACGAGCACGGACCTGAGCCGGTTCGGTAGCCTGCTGTTCATGGCGCTCATCGGCATCCTGATCGCCATGGTGGTGAATTGGTTCCTCGCCTCTTCCGCTTTGGATTACGCCATTTCCGTGATGGGCGTGCTCATTTTCACGGGGCTCATCGCTTACGACACCCAGAAGCTGAAGCGCATCGCGGCCGGCGTGGAATACGGCAGTGAGACGGGCCGCAAGCTCGCCCTGCTCGGTGCCACGAGCCTGTATCTCGACTTCATCAACCTCTTCCTCTTCCTGCTGCGCCTGCTGGGCCGCCGGGATTGAAGTCGGACATGCCCTGAATGAAAAAGGCGGCCCGATAGGACCGCCTTTTTTCATGGCCGTGCCGCTGGTATCAGCGAACCATCAGGCGCTGCGACCAGATGCCGTGCCCCTCAATTTCGAGGGTCAGGACATAGGCGCCAGCCACCAAGGGTGCAGCATCGAGGAAGTGCTTGCTCGTACCGGCGGGCAGCAGCCCGTCATAAACGACGGCCACCTCCCGGCCCGCAGGATCCCTGAGGACGATGCGGCCTTCCGCGCCCTGCCGCAATGCGACGGGAATGCAGGTGATGGCGGATGCCGGGTTGGG
>CALKUW010000059.1 GCA_937996585.1 uncultured Flavobacteriales bacterium | reverse complement strand
CAAGAGCAGGCCCTGGTCGGAGATCACACTCGCCGTACAACCGCCACCGAACTGGACGATGGCGTCCTTGAGCGAACTCCGGTTGATCGAATAGATGTCCTCCGCCGTCAGCTTGAGGCCCATGGCTTGCATGTCGCCTTCCACGGCCTTGAGCAAGGCGGGGATCCACATGCCTTCCGTGGCGCTTGCGGACAGGCCGTTTACGAGGCAGATGCCAATGACGGCCGCACCACGTAGGATGCACCGCAGGGCGTTCTTGGTCTTCATCATGCCGGCAAATTAAGGAGCGTTGCCGGCTGATTCCACCCAGGGGGAAAGGCTTCCCTGCGTCAATGCCAATCCCGCAGTGCCGAGAGGACGCGGGTCAGGTCATCGTCGTTGAAATCGAGGTGGGTCACCCAGCGCACCTTGTCCGGACCAAAGGCCGAACACAGGATGCCTGCATCCTGTTGGGCCGCCACGAGATCGGATGCCGGGCGTCCACCGGAGAGACGGGCGATGACGATGTTGGTCTCTACGGGGTCGACTTCGGCGATGGCGGGATGTTGCGACAGGACGGAACCGATGTCGGATGCCCTTCGGTGGTCCTCCTCCATCCGATCGACGTGAGGCTCGATGGCATGGATTCCCGCCGCTGCAAGGATGCCCACCTGGCGCATGCCGCCGCCCATCACCTTTCGGCTCCTGTGCGCTTCGGCAATGAATTCCCGTGAGCCGAGCAGAACCGAACCCGCAGGCGTGCCCAGCCCCTTGGACAGGCAGAGCGAAATGCTGTCGAATATGGTGCCATAGGCTGTCCAATCCATGCCCGTATGGCGCAATGCGTTCCATGCCCGGGCCCCATCTAGGTGAAAAGGCAGGCCCATGTCCCGGCAGGCTTCACTGCCCTCCTTGAGCAATTCGGTAGGTTGCACTGCTCCACCTCCCTTGTTTACGGTATCCTCGACGCAGACCAGTGCGGTGCGGGCGAAATGGCTGTCGGCCGGGTTCACCTCCGAACGGATGACCTCAGCCGGCATCCGACCGCGTGGCTCCTGAACCAAGCGCACACTGGCCCCGCTGTTCCGCGCGATGCCGCCACCCTCGTAATTGTAGATATGACTCAAGCGGTGGCAGACCACCTCATCGCCGGGAGATACGTGGACATTGATGGCGATCTGGTTTGCCATGGTGCCCGATGGGCAGAACAATCCCGCTTCATGACCGAAACGCTCGGCCAGCATGTCCTGCAGGCGGTTCACCGTGGGGTCCTCTGCGTAGACATCATCGCCGGTCGGTGCCGCCAACATGGCTTCGAGCATGGCCGGGGTCGGCCGCGTCACCGTATCGCTTCTCAGGTCAATCATCTGCTCCATTCGTCCAGTCCGTCATCAAGGCTGCACCTGCAGACGCAGGGTCCATTCGGTGCCTTCGGCCACCCACAGGTATTGCCCCGTCGCGAGCCCTGCTCCCGAAACTTTGATGCCGCCTCCCGATTCAACGTCGAAGACGCGCCCCTGACGGACCACGCGCCCGGAGGCGTCCCGAATGCTCCATTGCCCGCTCCAAGCAGACGCCAGCGCCGGCCAGGAGATGGTCCAAGTACCCGCGTTCTCGATGGGATTGGGATAAGCGATAACAAGGCCTGCATCCGCAGCCTCCTCCAGGCCTGTGGTGCAATCGAAGACCGTGACGAAAATGGCGTCGGCGTGGGAGCAGCCGAATTCATTGGAAGCCTCTACCGTGAAGGGGTAGGTGCCCGCTCCGAGCGCAGCACCATCGACGATGATGAACTGGTCCACACTGCCGTTGCTCCAGACGTATTGAAGTCCAGCCGGTGCGGACAGTACCAGTTGCTGGTCCTCGCAGATGGTCGTGTCGGGGCCGAGGGAGAATGCGAAAGCGTCATCCGCTGCCTCGAGCGTGAAAGGCACTTCCGACGAACATCCGTTGGCGTCCTCCAGGAACACGCTGAAGGCACCTTCCGAAAGCCCGTCGATGACCGTACCCGATCCGATTTCACCCTCCGCTCCGTTCCACGTGATCGTGTAGGGCTCGGTGCCCCCGACTGCGCCAAGCGCGGCACTGCCGTTGGGTTGGTCCGGACACCCAGGGGGTACAAGGTCAAGGTCCATGACGATGGGGGCCGGCTCGGTCAGTGTCACGCTATAGGTCAATGATGTGCCGCAGTTGGTGACCAATACTGCACTGTAGGTTCCGGATCCCAGGCCGGTCAATTGTTGCCCGGCGCCACTGAATCCATCAGGGCCAATCCAAGCCGCGGTGAAATCCGCTCCCATGCCGATGGGGTTCAGGACAATGGTGCCGTTCGGGTCATCCTCCTTTCCCAGTGCGCAGGCGAGTCCGCCGGTCACACCGGCGATTTCCTCTTCGTCCGCACTGGAGGTGATGGTGATGCCGGCCTGGCCCCGCGCATTCTGCCAGCCGTCCAGTTGGATCAGGTAGGTGGCCCCGCTGTCCAGGCAGCCGGTCCACAAAGCGCTGGAGTAATAGGCCCCCGGGCCGCAACCACCGGGCAGATCATCATTGGCACCCACCAGCGTATAGGTGGCGAAATCACCGCAGTCTTCCGCCTTCCACAAGGCCAGCTGGGTATCGAAATCCGTGGAATCCGTGCAAGCGGAAATCCGGCAGTTGCCCGAGACGGCCTCAAACGTCAGCCATGCCGATCCCGTCACGCCCCCTTCGCACCAACCGCCATTGATGACGCAGGAGTACACCCCGGGAAACGTCGGTGCACCAGGCTCCCCGTAGGCAGCGGTGCAACTGTCGTTGGACACCACGACCATCGGACCATCCACTTCGATTTCGGCGGCACCACAGGGTGAATCATAGGCAGGACCAAAGAGCTCGAAGGGGTCGAGGTCCCAGGTGTTGCCCCCGCCTGTTCCGGCGTAGCTGTGGGTCAGCACACCACCTGCATACACTTCGAAATAGGTCCCCCCATCACCGTAGCTGTCCACATGGTGGAGGGTGAGCAGCTCGCCGGGCGCGGCACACAGCGTGTCGAGGATGAACGTGGCATTGGAAGCGTATGAACCTTCCGGGGCACCATCGATGCCGTCCCCGTCGCAACCGACACCGGCCGCATTGCCACCCCAATACAACGCGTCCACCCCGCACCCGGTTCCTGATTCCGACAGTTCCCAATACAGCTCATAGCCCCACGCATCCGTGTGGATCCGCAATTCGAAGGGCTCCTGTCCATCTGGACAATCCTGGGCCATTGTGGCCGGTGCGAGCAGGAGAAGAGCTGCTGCCCATGCGGCAGGGTGCATTTTGGATATCATGGGCGAAAATTAGCGCACGGCGCGCATCGCATGGCGTAGCTTTGCCCGCCCATGCGCTTGTTGCTCTCACCCGCCAAGACTTTTCGCAAGGATCAGCTCCCTGTGGATGCCGGTGCGAGTCAACCGCTTTTCCCGGAGCAAGCCGCCCAAATCATGTCGGAATTGTCCAAGGTGGACGCCCCGGCGTTGATGAAGACCATGGACATCAGCGAGCCCCTCGCTCAGGAAACGGCCATGCGGCACGAGGACTGGGGCGGCCCCTTCCACCCCGGCAACGCCCGGACGGCCATCCATGCCTTCCACGGCGAGGTGTACCGGGCCCTGGGTGCGGACCGTTGGAGCGGCAACGATCTCGACCATGCCCAGGACCGACTGCGCATCATCAGCGGATTGTACGGCCTGTTGCGCCCCCTCGACCTCATCCAGGAATACAGGCTGGAAATGGGTGGACGGTGGTCGCCGAAGCACAAGGATAGCATGTACGCCTTCTGGAGCAACACCCTTGCACAGCACCTCACCTCCGAGAAAGGCGGTCGCAACATCGTCAACCTCGCAAGTCAGGAGTATTTCAAAGCCGTCGACCACGCCGACCTCGAATTGAATGTCATCCACATTCATTTCAAGGAACAGCGTGGTGATGCATTCAAGATGATCGGAACCTACGCCAAGACGGCACGGGGAAGGATGGCGCGCTTCCTGATTCAGGAGCGCATTTCCAATGCGGAGGACATCCGTGCCTTCGACGAGGATGGCTATCGCTTCAACCCCGCACTGAGCTCTGAAAACGCTTACACCTTCACACGGGAAACACCCCCTACCCCATGAACATTCAATCGATTCACCCCATGCTCCTTTTGGCCAGCTTGCTGCTCCTTCCCTTCGGATGGACGGGATGCGCGGTCAACGGACAAAACACCCCTACCCCCAACATGGAGAACAGCAATGACTCACTGAGCTATGCCCTCGGCGTGCTCTTCGCCACCAACGTCAAAGGACAAGGCATCAAGGAAACCGTCCCTGCCCAGATTGCACAGGCTTTTGCCGACGTCCAGGCCGGCAACGCCGCCATGACCCCGGAGCAGGCCAATGAGATCGTCCGCACCACGATGCAGGCCCAGGAGGCCAAAGCGGGTGAAGAGAACCTCGCTGCCGGCCAAGCCTTCCTTACAGAGAACAAGGGCAAGGATGGTGTTGTCGAAACGGCCTCCGGGCTGCAGTACCGCGTTGACCGTGAAGGCGACGGCGCCAGCCCTGATGCCAATGACCGTGTCACCGTGCACTACCACGGCACCCTGATCGACGGTACGGTATTCGACAGCAGCTACGACCGCGGTCAGCCTGCCACTTTCGGGCTGAACCAGGTCATCTCCGGATGGACCGAAGGACTGCAAACCATGAAGAAAGGCGGTCAAACCACCTTCTTCATCCCGTCGAACCTCGCCTATGGCCCGCGCGCAACGGGCGATGTGATCGGCGCAAACTCCACCCTCGTGTTCAAGGTGGAACTGCTGGAGGTCGAGACGATCGACTGATTTTTTTATGGCCATGAGCCGAAGGGCGGAAGCGGAGCAACATCCTCTTCCGCCCTTTTTATTGCGCCTTCCAATCAGGATTATAAATGGAATTATATCCGTCACGCAATTCGTTGATAAACAACAAACAGACACTTTTGGCGGGCCCAGTGTAACCTGAACTTCGCAATGGCAGTAGGTGTGCAAACAACCTGCTCGAAATGCGACGTTACTTCCTCCTCCTCTCCGTCTTCTGCCTGGCTGCCCTTTCCCTCGATCTGCGGGGGCAGGAACGGTGTCATACCGACGAGGCTCACGCAGCCCTGCTCGCGGATTCCGCCTTTGCCCGCAGCTATTTCGCCTTCGAGGCCGCCATGGAGGACATGGCCTCCTCCGGGGCATTGAGGTCGAGCACGACCCATGTGTTGCCCGTCGTGGTCCACGTCATGCATGATGGCTCGGACCTTGGGACGGGGTCGAACATTTCAGACGCACAGGTACAAAGCGCCATAGAAGCGCTCAATGCCGACTTCCGCGGCGATTTCGGAGGTGCGCAGATTGATATTGAATTCGAGCTGGCCGCCAGGGATCCCGATGGCAACCCCAGTTCGGGTATCGTGCGCGTAGATGTGTCCGCCGAAGTGCCGAGCTACTCCAGCACGGGTATGGTCACGAGCAGCAGTTCCGATCCCGCTTCGGAACTCGCGGTCAAATCCATGAGCCATTGGCCCAGCGGGGACTACATCAATGTTTGGGTCGTCCACAAGTTGAATGGCGGTGCATCCCCCATTGGATTCGCCTACCTCCCCCCCTTCTCGGGCACGTTGGACGGCATCGTGGTCCACCGTCAGGTCTTCGGCGTGGGCGACCAGTACGACCTGTACAACAACTACGACCTCAACAGGACGCTGACCCATGAGGTGGGACATTACCTGGGCCTGCTGCACACCTTCAACAACACTTCCTCCTGCGCGACGGAATCAAATTGCCAGACACAGGGTGACAAGGTGTGTGACACTCCGCCAACCACCGGTTCGCTGGGGTGTTCCGCCCTCGATTGTCCGAACACGTTGGTCGAGAACTTCATGGACTACTCCGTTGACGGTTGCATGGACTCCTTCACCGAAGGTCAGCGCACCCGGATGCGCGATGCCTTGGAGAACTTCCGCGCATCACTGCTCGATTCCGACGGAACCGTTCCCGTCATGTCGAATGATGTGGGCCTGACCAGCCTTGAAGGGGTGGCAAACAGTGGCTGCAATGCCACCGTCCAGCCCCAGGTCCTGCTGCAGAATTTTGGAACGGATCCTATGACGACGGCGACGGTGTACTTCGCCCTCGATGGCGGCGTGGAGAACCAGTTGCCCTGGTCCGGCAACCTGAGCACCGGCGAGTCGGTAATGATTGACCTTCCCGGCCTGGCCACGGGCGCCGGCAACCACACGCTGAGCGTATGGTCCACCGCCCCTGGCGACAGCTATGCGGACAACGACACGATTACGGTTGACTTCGAGGTCACCGGAGGCATGGTGGTGGAAATGGACATCCAGTTCGACCCCCTCCCATACGGCATCAGCTGGAGCATCGTCGATGTCTCCGATGGCAGCGTGGTCATGTCCGGCGACGACTATGACAACGCCACCTATTCGATGTCGAACGTCATCGAAACCGACTGCGTGGTATCCGGTTGCTACGAGCTCATCGTGGAGGACGCCTTCGGCAATGGCATGCACTATCAGCCGCAGGGTTCTTACACCTTGACCGATGTGGACGGTAATGTCCTCGGTACCGGCGGCGGCAATTTCGGCGCCCAGGCCACGCATGCCTTTTGCATTGACGGTGGATCCATGACGCCGTGCGCCGACACAAACGGCAACGGTGTGTGCGATGAAGATGAAGGCATTCTCACGACAGATGTCCCGGGCTGCACCGACCCCGCCAGCTGCACTTACGACGCTGGCGCCAATGCGGATGACGGCAGCTGCCTGTACGAGGATGCCATCGGCGACTGCGGGGGTGATTGCCCCGGCGATACCGACAACGACGGCGTTTGCGACAATGCGGAAATCCCGGGATGTACGGATGTGGCGGCGTGCAATTACGACGCCTCCGCTACGGACGATGCGGGCAATTGCAGCTACCCGCCGGTGAATTACGATTGCGACGGCAACATCACCGTGGTGGTCAATGGCTGCACCGATGAGGCCAGCTGTACCTATGACGCCGGAGCCAACACGGATGACGGCAGTTGCGAATACCTCGACGCCTTGGGTGAATGCGGGGGTGATTGTCCTGGTGATGCCGACAGCGACGGCGTGTGCGACAATGCAGAAATCCCCGGCTGTACGGACGTGACCGCGTGCAACTACGACGCCTCCGCCACGGATGCCAATGGCTCCTGCGACTACCCTGAGATCGGCTATGACTGCGATGGCAATGTGCTCATCGTGGTGGAAGGCTGCACGGATCCCTTGAGTTGCACGTTTGATGCGGAGGCCAATACGGACGACGGAAGCTGCCAATACCTCGATGCCCTTGGGGAGTGCGGTGGTGCCTGCCTTGGAGATTCCGATGCGGATGGCATCTGCGACGATGCGGAAGTCCCCGGATGCACCGATGAAACCGCGTGCAATTATGACCCATCAGCCACCGACGAAGCAGGCAATTGCAGCTACCCGCCGGTCAACTTTGATTGCGACGGCAATATCACGGTGGTGGTGGAGGGGTGCATGGACCCGTTGAGCTGCACCTTTGATGCGGAGGCCAATACAGATGACGGAAGCTGTCAGTACCTGGACGCCCTGGGCGACTGTGGGGGCGATTGTCCCGATGATGTCGACGGCGATGGTGTTTGCGACAATGCCGAAATCCCCGGTTGTACGGACGTTTCGGCCTGCAATTACGAAGCGGGTGCCACGGAAGCGGATGGATCCTGCTTATACCCCGATCCCGGATTCGACTGCAATGGCGATGTCCTGGTCATCGTGGAGGGCTGCACGGACCCCTTGAGTTGCACGTTTGATGCGGAAGCCAACATGGATGATGGCAGCTGTGAATACCTGGACGCCTTGGGCGAATGCGGAGGTGACTGCGCAGGCGATGCCGATGGAGATGGTGTCTGTGACGATGCCGAAATCCCGGGCTGCACGGATCCGGAGGCCTGCAACTATGACCCGGCGGCAACGGATGATGCCGGCGATTGCAACTACCCTCCCATCAATTATGACTGTGACGGCAATGTTGTCGTGGTCATCTCCGGATGCACGGACCCGGAGAGCTGCACGTACGATGCGGATGCCAACACGGATGATGGAAGCTGCGAATACCTCGATGCCATCGGAGAATGCGGAGGAGATTGCCTCGGTGACGCAGATGGCGACGGTATCTGTGATGACGCAGAAATTGCAGGCTGCACGGATGAGGAGGCTTGCAACTATGATGAGGCGGCCACAGATGAGAATGGCGGATGCGAATACGCCCAGGAAGGCTACGACTGTGAGGGCAATCCCCTCGTCAACAGCATTGGTGAGAAGGCACCTGAACTGGCCTTGTCCGCATACCCGAACCCTGTGACCATGGGTATCCCCTTCCGGATCTCCGGACTGGACGGTGAAGGCCCCTGGCTGGCGCAATGGCATGATGCGGCTGGCCGCGTGGTCAGTGCGCAGGTGGTCACGGCGGGGTCGACAAATGCAGGTTCTGTGGCCATTCTGGACACTCCGGATGTTCCCGGCATCTATATGGTGAAAGTTCAGACCTACGGTGTCGCTGGAGCGCAAGTCCGGCCCATATCAGGGGTCCGCATACTGGTGCACTAAGCCGAATGAAGCGGTTTGGAGCCGGGCCGTATTGACCGCTCCGAACCGCTTCAATGCCAGCGTCCTTCGGATGATGTGCTGCCGTCTGACGGCGGTCCGAGCAGCGCCCTGTCAAGACCCTCGATTCGTTTCCATCCCCTGAGCAGGAAGGGGAAACGCCATTGAGCGGAACGCATCCAGAGCGCGGTGTCACTTTCAATTTGCCACACACGCAGGCGACCACGGCCTTCTGCATCGGTGAATACGTCCACCTGGACGGCATCCGATACCGCACCGACCGTTTGCCCCCAGACAGCGCGGCTCCGTGCACGGTACATCGGATGGGTGTCCACCCAGGCTTGCAACTTGTCCCGAGCCGATGTCCCCTGGAGTGCGACTTCCAACCGTTCCTCCACAACCACATTTTCCGGTACGGCCATACAGATGGCCAAATAGGCCAATGCGATTGTGGCAGCCACCAGACCAAGCAAGGTCAGCAGCCTCATGAGGACGTTGATTTGTTCGGAAGCGGTGGAACATCGCGAATGTCTCCGATCAGAGAATCCCGTCGCTTGAGCAGGACCACGGCTGCATATTCCGAAAGCAGCCCCCATCCGTATGAGGCCAATTGGATCCGGGCCGCACGTGGGGCCAACAGCGCCACCGTCAAGGACGCATTCGCGCGCAGCGCCTCGATGAAGATGGCCACATGCCAGGCTACATAGGGTATGATCGGTATCAGGCACCACCCATCCATCTGCCCTCTGAAGAGCGCTGTTCCGATGGCCGCCGGCACCATCAAAGACAGATAGAGCAGAAATACGGTCGGCATCCAATGCACAGGGCGGAGGCTGCCGGGAAAAAACCGGCGGATGTTGACCCGGGCACGGCCGAAGAACTCAACCTGACGGCGGAATTGGGCGAAATCGGTCCGTCGCTTATGGTAGACGAAAGCGTCGGGTATCAGCGCGGATTCCAACCCGTGCGCCATCAACCGCAACGAGTACTCGATGTCCTCTCCCTTGACGGTGATCCGATATCCTCCGGCCACCTCAAAAGCCCGGCGGGAAATCCCCATGTTGAACGAGCGGGGCTGGTATCGTCCCACCTGCTTGCTCCCGCCGCGGATGCCCCCCGTTGTCAAAAACGAGGTCATGGCATGGCTGATGGCGCGCTGGACGGGCGTAAAGGAAGGATGGGCCGCGTCAGGACCGCCATACACCTCTACATCAGGGTGTTGCTCGAGAAACTCCTCGACCGCCTGGAAATAATGCGGGGGAATCAGGCAGTCGGAATCGAAGACCACGAGCCAGTCGCCTTCGGCACGCTCGAAGCCGAAGTTCCGGGTGAACCCCTGGCGCTCATTCTCCTTCCAGAAATACCGGAGTCGCAGCCGATCGCTGAAAGACTCCACGATGTCACGGGCATCTTCCGTACTGCCATCCTCCACAACGATGACTTCGAAATCATGGAAGGTCTGCGCCGTCAGGCTCTCCAGGAGCTCCCGAATTTCTTCGGGGCGATTGTACAACGGAACGATGACCGAATAGCGCACACCCTAAGGTACTGCGTGCAAATCAGGGACCCACAACACGCCCCCACATGGGAGCGGCTATATTGGTGCCGTGATCCACCAAGACGCCCCCATCCTGGGCATGCTGCTGGCATGCCTCGCACTGGTCTTCCATACCTCCCGCCTCCCTCGATTCGCGGGATTCTACAAATACGTCCCCGCATTGTTGATGGCCTACTTCCTGCCGGCCATCCTGAATTCCACGGGCATCATCGCAGCCGGTGAGGACAGCAGCCTGTACTATGTCGCGAGCCGATATCTGCTGCCTGCCAGCCTCATCATGTTCTGTCTGTCCATCGACATTCAGGGCATCCTCAATCTCGGTCCCAAGGCGCTCATCATGTTCTTCGCCGCCACTTTTGGCATCATTGTCGGCGGTCCCGCCGCCCTTTGGATCGTAGGGCAGGTCCGGCCGGACGTATTCGGAGGCGATGCCCCGGATGCGCTGTGGCGCGGTCTGTCCACCATCGCGGGCAGTTGGATTGGAGGTGGCGCCAACCAGACGGCACTGAAGGAAATAGCCCAGGCCCAGGATGACCAGTTCAGCGTCATGATCATAGTCGATGTCTTCGTCGCCAACCTGTGGATGCCTTTCCTCCTGATCGGTGCCGGCATCAGTGCCGTCATCGACAAGCGACTCAAGGCCGACGCCTCGGCCGTGGATGCGCTGAAGGAGAAAGTCGAAGCCTACCAGAGCAGCATCGCCCGCATTCCCACCTTCAACGACCTGATGGTCTTGTTGGGCGTCATCTTCGCCATGGTTGGTCTCGCACACCTCGCGGGAGGGGGCATCAGCGACGCCATGGCCGCATGGTACGATGGGGCGCTGTCCGCCAACCCGGAGTCGCCCGCGCGCTTTCTCAGCTCACTCAAGAGCCCCTTCTTCTGGTTGGTGTTCCTTTCGACCCTTTTCGGAGTCGCACTGAGCTTCACCCCGATGCGCTCTTACGAGGGGGCCGGGGCGAGCAAACTCGCCAGCGTATTCCTCTACGTGCTGGTGGCCACCATCGGGGCCAAGATGGACATCGGGGAACTGTTCGCATCGTGGAACCAGTATTGGCCCGTCCTCGTGATCGGGCTGCTCTGGATGCTCGTCCACGTGACCGTGCTCCTGGCCGTGGCCAAGGTTATCCGCGCCCCCTTCTTTTTCGTGGCCGTCGGCAGCCAAGCCAATGTCGGTGGCGCAGCCAGCGCGCCCATAGTAGCAAGCGCATTCAGCCCTGCACTCGCCCCGGTCGGGGTACTGCTCGCTGTTCTGGGTTATGCCGTCGGTACGGTGGGTGCCGTCGTGTGCATGGAGTTCATGCGCTACCTGAGTATGGCTGGATGACGTAGGTCGTCCGGCGCCGATCGACTTCGTCTTTCTTTCGGAAAATCAGGTCCACGCCGAATACCAGTTTGTACTCCTTGTTGACGTCACGGATGCACTGCGCGCGTCGGGCCCTGACGGTCTCCTCAGATTGTTCCATGTCCAGTCCGAGGAAAGCGTTCAATTCTGCGGTATCCAATTCCCTTGCTCCTCCTCGGATGAAGCGGGAGGTCAGGACGGAAAAATTGTCGAGGCTTCCTGATTCCCCGTCTCCAACTTTCATAGGCTTGGCGACGGTGTGGTTCGATGCAGCTCCTCCAAACTGTGCCCGACGCCCGACAAAGAAGCCTGCACCCGCCAGAATCAATGCTGCCATGGACATCAATCCCCATGGCAATGCCCTTTGCGCCGCCTGTTCATCCACTACTTCATGGTGATCCCGCGGCACCACGAAATTCAAGGCCTCTTCCTCCATGGCCTCGAATGCAGCGACCACGTCCAAGTCCAGAATGGTCCACCCGGAATCACTAACGTTTTCCTTCTGAACAATGCGAACCGTGGTCGAATCAACGGTAGTCAGAAGGTAACCCACCCCACCACCGAAATCTCTGCTCGACCGCAAGGAACTCCTGTTGAACTCAGGAGTCACCACCGCAACGAGATCGCGCTTCCGGAGGATGACCGTTTTGTGCAGTCCCAACCAAACGACATACCCGGGCAAATCGAAAGTTTTTGTGGCCCGGTCACGAAAATGGACATCCAGGCTTTTGTTCACCATCCCCAACTCAGTCCAGCTCAAAGAGTCCATGGACAATCTGTGAATGACCCGGCATT
>CALKUW010000058.1 GCA_937996585.1 uncultured Flavobacteriales bacterium | reverse complement strand
AGACGCCGAGGATGATGCTGTTCTGGAGCTCGTCGACCTGGGTGCGCGTCTGGTCCGATTGGTCGGAGGTGATGCTGACGTTGAGGTCGGCCGGCAGTAATTCCGCTTTGGCTTCGGCGATGATGCGGTTGATTTCGTCGGAGGCGATGATGAGGTTCTCTCCCGCCCGCTTCCGGACGTCGAGGGAGACCACGGGATTGCCCCACTCGCGGGCGAAACTGGTGGCTTCGCGGTCCACGAACTGGACGGTGGCGACATCGCGGAGGTAGACGGGGTTTCCGCCTTCCGCCTTGACGATGACCGATTCGAGGTCGGCCGCATCGCGGATGTCACCGATCACCTGCACGGTGCGCCGGCGCCCGTCCATGAGGATGTCGCCGCCGGAAATGGAGAGGTTCTCCTGTCCGATGGCCTGGGCGATGTCGTTGAAGCTGACGAGCATGGCTTCGGCCCTCAGGTAGTCGACCTCGACCTCCATCTCCTTCTTGTTGACGCCGCGGATCTCGGCCTCGTTGATCTGGTCAAGGTCCTCGATGCGGTCCTGCAACTCCTCCGCGTAATCCTCCAGCTGGTCGACCGGGTAATCGCCGGACAGGTTGACTTGCATGACGGGGATGAGCTCGGTGAAGTTGAGGTCGAAGATGTTGGGGTCGCTGGGCAGGTCGTCCGGGAAGCTCGGGTCGCTCATGGCGATGTCCACCTTGTCCTTGACCTTGCGCAGGCCGACCTCCGGGGTGACGGAGAAGTCGAACTTGACGTCGATGGAGCTGTAGCCCTGCTGGCTCGTGGAGATGATCTCGTCAATGCCGGTGATGCCCTTGAGCTCCTTCTCGATGGGGCGGGTGATGAGCTTCTCGATGTCACTCGGGCTGTTGCCGGGATAGGCGGTACCGATGTAGACTTCCGGTACGACGACCTCTGGGAAGCTCTCCTTCGGGACCGTGATGTAGGCGGAGATGCCGGACAGGAGGATGATGGCGATGAGGACCGCCACGGTCGTCCGGTTCCGGATGGAGGCCGTACTCAGGCCGAACTCCTTGGGGGTGTCTGGATTCATGGGGAATCAGTCGGGGGTTCGGATTCAGCGGATGACCTGGACGGTTTCGCCCTCCACGACCTGCCCTGCTCCGCGGTCGATGATGGTGGTGCCGGGGCTGAGCCCACCGAGGATGAGGATGCGGTCCTCGTAGGCCGTGCCGATGGTGACCGGCTGGCGGGTGGCCTTGCCGTCCCCGATGCGGTAGACATAGTCCTTGCCCTCGCGGTCCTGCAGGATGAGGCCGGCTGGGAGGGCCATGGCCGAGTCGAGGTGCAGGTCGTTGATGCGCAGGGAGACGAACTGGTTGGGAAGGAGCTTTCGGTCATCCCCCACCGGCACCACGATCTCGAACGTGCGGTTGGCGGGTTCGATGTAGCTCCCGACCCGTTCGATCGCCGAGGCGAGGGTGTCGTGTCCGGGAACGATGATGTCCACCCGCTGTCCTGCGGTGACGGCGCCGACATAGTGGTCGCTCACTTTCGCCCGGACGTACATGTCGTCGAGGTCGAGGACGCGCGCCACGGGTCGGGCGGGAGAGGCGAGCTCTCCCTCCTTGGCGAAAATGCGGTCCACGGTGCCTGCGAAGGGGGCGGTCACCTTGCCGAGCTCCACCTGCTCACTGAAAGCGGCGATGCTCTCTTCGAGGGCCTCCACATTCGACCGGGCCTCGAGCAGCTGGACTTCCGTCCCAATGCCCTGTGCCCAGAGGCGTTCCTGGCGGTCCAGGATGTCTTTGGCCAGCGCGAGGCGGGTGTCCAGTTCGTCCTGGTTGCTGGAGACGATGTCGTTGTCGAGTTCGAGGATGACCTGGCCCTTGCGCACCGTCTGCCCCTCTTCGACGAGGATACGCCGTACCGCACCCTGGGTCATGGGGAAGACCTGTGCCATGCGGTCGGTCTCCACATTGCCCTGGACGGTGAAGTAGTGGTCGAAGGGTGCCGTGGTGATGGTGAGCGTGGTCACCTTCCGCCCTTCCTTGGCGGCGGTCTCCGGGGTGGAGGTCGTGGTGTCGGGTGCCGGTTCGGGTGAGCCGCAGCCGGCGAAAATTGCGGTGGAAACCGCGAGGATGAGGATGTTGCGGATCATGGGATCAGGCGTTGAGGGAGCGTTGGAGGCGGAGGTGGGCGTTGAGCCAGCGGAGGGTGGCCTGGGTCAGCCCGCTTTGGGCGCCGACCATTTGATTCTGGGCCTGAGTGAGGTCGAAACTGCTGGCCAGACCTTCGGAGAAACGGATGCGGGTGCGTTCAAGGATGCGCTCCGCCAGTTCGAGGCTGCGGTTGGCTTGCTGCCGCTGTTCCAGGGATGAGGTGTACTCCGTGACGGCGGACCTGTATTCGAGGGTCGCGGCCTCCGTGAGCTGTTCAAGGGCGGTGGCGGCGCGGTCACGGGTGACCTCAGCCTGGAATACTCGTTCCTTTCCAGCGAAGCTGGACCAGATGGGGATGTTCATCTGAACGCCGAAGAGTTGGATGGGGTACCAGGCGCCATCTCCGAGGAAGTCGAAGGCGTCGCGCTGGGCGTTGCGTTGGTTCGTGTAGAACGCACCGATGCTCGGCAGCCCTGCGGCTTTTTCGTTGCGCAGGTTCAACTCGAACAACTCCAGGCTCTTGGATTGCGTGCGGATTTCGGGCAGACGCACGGCGTCGAAGGGGGTGCCCAGCAC
>CALKUW010000057.1 GCA_937996585.1 uncultured Flavobacteriales bacterium | reverse complement strand
GGGTTGGGCTTCCTCAGCTGAGGAAGTAAATCACCGTGATGACCAGGGCAAAAAGGAAGAGGGCAAACACGACCGGTCCGCCGATCTCGTTTTGTTCAGCCTCAGCGTGGTCGTGGTGGTCGTGGTCGTGTCCCATGGTGTCCGGATTTGCTGTGGGACAAAAATAGCACAGGGACCGGTCGCTCCGGGCATGTAGGCAAGGCCTACCTTGTGCAGGCAACCGGGGACCTGCGCTGCGCGTTGCATCCTTGAATCAAGCCGCCTGAATCATGCGCCATTTCCTCCTGTCTTTTGTTCTGCTCCTGGCCGGGAGCGCCTTTTCCCAAGAAGACTGTCCGGACCAACACACGTTCACCGTTGTCATTGAGCCAGACGCCTGGCCGTATGAGATGAGCTGGGAGTTGGCCAATGGCAGTGGAGACATCCTGTTGGCTCAGGACGTCGCCAACGCCAATGACACCCTCTTCGTGTTGTGCATCGACACCGCCGATTGGGAGCCGTGCATGGTCTTCACGATGAACGACACGTATGGCGATGGCCTGGTGGGTGACGCGTTTTACCAGGTTTGGCTCGATGGAGAGCAATTGGTGCAGGGAAACGGCAACTACGGCTACGGCCAGAGCCACGCCATTGACTGCCCACCCGGTTGGACGTGCAACGAGGCCATCGGACTGGAGCTGGGAGACGATCCGCTGACCGTGGACGCCTCCGGCAATGTGGAGTGGTGGACGTTCACGCCGACGGAAAACGGCATGTATGCCCTCTCCAGTTGCGGTTCGGGCTGCGATACGCGGCTTTGGATCTACGACTACTGCAACATGAACAACTTCGACGACACCAACGAAGGTTCGATTTACTACGATGACAACCAGGGCAGTTGCGAGGACAATGAGGAGAGCGCACAGCTCTACGTGTTGCTCGAGGCCGGCGTGACCTATTGGGTGCGCTTTGCCAACCTTGCCGGAGACTGTGGCGGCTTCGATTGGACGCTGGCATACGGCGGCCCCGCAGAGGGCTGCACCGACGAGGTGGCCTGCAACTACAACCCCGCGGCCGAGGTGGACAATGGCAGTTGCATCTACCCGGGCGACCCGCTCTGCACCGGACCGGACCTGATGGTCGTTGAAAGCGCCATCGAAAACAGCCTCCAGGCCGAGACGATGATGGTCGACGAGAACAACTGTTACATCGTGGAGGGCTGCCTCAACGGCTACGGCGAACGCGAACTCGTCCGCTTCACCACCCACATCAAGAACATCGGAGACCTCGACTACTACATCGGTACAACGTCCCAGACCGATTCAACGCAGCAGTTCGAGTGGGGCGATTGCCACAACCACTGGCATTACAAGGGCTACGCCAAGTACGACCTCTTCACCATGGACGGCCAGATGCTGCCCATCGGATTCAAGAACGGCTTCTGCGTGATGGACCTCGAGTGCAGCGATGGCGGCACCTTCCAATACGGCTGCAGCAACATGGGCATCTCGGCCCATTGCGGGGATATCTACGGAGCGGGGCTGTCCTGTCAGTGGATTGATGTGACGGGCATTCCCGACGGGGTGTATCACCTTGTGGTGCGGGTCAATTGGGACTACGATCCCGACGCCCTCGGCCGTCACGAGAACGATTACGAGAACAACTGGGGCGTGGTCTGCATCGACATGGACCGCTCCTCCGGAGAACTCGCGGTGACCGTCTGGGACGATTGTCCCCAGATCGTCGACTGCACCGGAGAAGCCTACGGCACGGCCCAGATGGACTGCAACGGAGACTGCGGAGGCACGGCCCTGATGGGCGACCTCGACGGCGATACCGACCAAGACCTCACCGATGCGGAAGCATACGTTGACGGGATCCTCGGCAACGACCTCGAAGCGGTGGCGTGCAATGACCTCGACCAGGATGGAGAGCTGACGGTCTCCGATGCGGCGCTCATGGCGCAATGCCAGTACTGGGACGTGGCGCACGAGCACCCCGACAGCAGCGGCTTCCATGACAAGTGCCAGTTCCCGGCCCCCCACATCGTGAACCCCTATGACAGCGTCTGGTTCACGCTTGGTGAGGTCAATTGGGACCAGGGATTCTTCGACGTGCACGTTCTGAATCCGCACAACCGCATCGTGGGCTACCAGTTCGACGTAAGCTGCGGCATCCAGCAGGTGGTCAGCCTTGTGGATCCGCTCACTTACATGATTCAACCCGAATTCGCGCTCGGTGGAAACACCATCATCGGCCTCAGCTACGAGGATGCCTCCATTCCCAAGCAGTACGAGTGGTCACCCTTGTGCCGCATCTACTGGACGCAGGCACCGGAAACGGAACTCTGCATCAACGGCATCTCGGAGGTGGTGAACAACCTTTATCAGAATGCGGTGCCCTACCTCGTCGATGGCTGTGCCACGACGAGTGGCGTCGGCGGTGTCATTGCCGGAGTGTCCTTCGCAGTCAGCCCGAATCCAGTAGTGGCTGGCGCACCGCTCCTGTTGACCTTCACAGGAGGGGAGCCGAGCGGCGCTGAGGTGCGCTGGCTCGACCTGACGGGACGAGTGGTGTCGCGGGAGCGCTGGAACGGTGGCCGGACGATGGAACTGTCCACTGCGGGTAGGGCGCCGGGTGCATACCTCGTCCAACTCGTACGCACCACCACATCGGGAGTTGCACTCGAGTATACCGAGCGCGTCACCGTTCGCTGATCGCCGTTTTACCGCTCCGACTGCCTGAAAGCGTGTTGGCCGTTACCGCGGCGAGCACGACGGCGATGCCGACGAGTGACCACCCTGTGATCCGTTCATCGAACAGGGTCCAGGCGAGTATGAGCGCGAGGATGGCCCCGAAATACTTGAACGGCATGACGCGTGCCGCATCCTCCAGGTGAAGCGCCTTGGTCATGGCCACCTGCGCCACGAGTGACAACACCCCGATCCCGACCGCCATGCCCCATTGAATGGCCGTCATCGGATGCCATACCGTGGCGCTCCAGCTGCCCATGATGGGGGTGGCGATCATGTGGAACCAGGTGACGACGCCCACGGCACTGTCCGTCTCACGGCATTTGATCGTGGCGAGGTAGGCCACGGCCGCCCCGAGGGCGCTGCCCATGCCCATGAACAGATAGAGCCAGGAGACCCGCGGGTCGAAACCCTTCACCATCAGTATGCCCCCGAATGCCGCGGCGAAATACAGCCAGCGGTGGGGTTTGATGCGTTGCCCATCGAAGGCGATGGCGAGCAGCACGGTGAAAATGGGCGACAGGTACTGGATGACGGTCGCGCTCGCGAGGGGAATGTGCCGGATGGTGTGGAAGAAGAGGGTCAAGGCCACCATCCCGGTGAAGCCCCGGATGAACAGCCACTTTCGGTTGTGTCCAAGGAGCGGTTCCCCCTTTCGCCAGAGCCAGAAGACGCACAGCACCAGACTGACTGCACTCCGGAGGAAGACGAGCTGGGGTGTCGGCAGAATGGCGAGGGCCTTGACCAACAGGTTGGCGGAGGTGTACAACACCACCGACTGGAGCATGAAGACGAGTCCGCGCGACATCCGGCGCGAAGGTCGGGGGAATCAGCGCACGGGCCGCAGTCGAAGCGCCAGCTTCCAACCGAGCCATCCCATGGGCAGGTACCCGACCAGGTCGAGTGTCATCGACCACCAGGGTTGGGATGAGGTCAACCACGCCATCATGATGCCACCAATGAGTGACACTCCGGCCACCACCAACGGGGTCGTTGCCTTGCGGCTGGACATGAGTAAGGAGGCCACGAGAGCCCCCACGAAGGCCCCTGACCAATGCGCAATGATGGGGCCGACAAAATGCAACGGTTCGAATTCGGCAATCATCGGGGCGTACATGTCCCGCACCTCGGCCAGGGACATGCCTTTTGGAGGCGGCGAAAGTTGGGGGGCTCCGGTCAGTCTGGCCATCGGGGCGAGCAGGGAGGAGTTGACGGGACCACTCACGAAGGCGCCGGCGATACCGGCCAGGACGTTGCGCAGGGTGGGGTTCATGGCGTAAGGTGTGGGGCCAATATAGTCGGGGGCTCAGAAGGGCAGGGGGATGGCAGTCTCGAGGATGTGGTCTTCATAGGCCTGCTGCATCCGCCGGGTGACGGGCCCCTTCTCGCCGCCGGCGATGCGCCGGCCATCGACCTCGGTGACGTGGGCCAGGGCACCCATCGTTCCGGTGGTAAACGCTTCCTCTGCGGTATACAATTCGGTCAGAGAGAGGTCAGCTTCCCGGGCATCGAGGCCCAGGCG
>CALKUW010000056.1 GCA_937996585.1 uncultured Flavobacteriales bacterium | reverse complement strand
ACGCCGAAGATGACGGGCAAGTGGAGCCTGCGCGCCTCGGATACCGGTGAGCTCATCTTCGAGGACGTCAAGGTGCCGAAGGCGAACATCCTGCCCGGCCGATCCGGTCTGGGTGCGCCGCTTAGCTGTCTCGACAGCGCGCGCTATGGCATCGCCTGGGGCGCCATTGGTGCCGCCCTCGACTGTTACGACACCGCCCTGCGGTATGCCAAGCAGCGCGAGCAGTTCGGCCGTCCCATCGCCGGCTTCCAGCTGCAGCAGAAGAAGCTTGCCGAGATGATCACCGAGATCACCAAGGCCCAGCTGCTGACGCTCCGCCTCGGCCAGCTCCGCAATGAGGGCAAGGCCACGAGTGCCCAGATCTCCATGGCCAAGCGTAACAACGTCGAGATCGCCCTGCAGATCGCCCGCGAGGCGCGTCAGGTGCTCGGCGGCATGGGCATCACCGGTGAGTACCCGATCATGCGCCACATGATGAACCTGGAGTCCGTCGTGACCTACGAGGGTACGCACGACATCCACTTGCTCATCACCGGCCTCGACATCACCGGCGAGAACGCCTTCAAGTGAGGACCTGAGGTCCGCCACGAAGCCGCTCATGCCGGTTGCCACGGAAGCCCACCATCGCCGCATTGCGGGGATGACCTTTGCCTCCGTCTACCCGCACTATGTGGCCAAGGTGGAGAAGAAGGGCCGCACCCAGGCGGAATTGCAGGAGGTCCTGACTTGGTTGACGGGCTTCGATATGACCGGCATCCAGGAGCAGATCGATCGGAAGACCACGTTTTCCGAGTTTTTCGCGGAAGCTTCTGTCCATCCTTTATCCTCCGAGGTCAAAGGGGTCATCTGCGGGTATCGCATCGAAGAGCTGGACAACGAATTGACCCGTCAGGTGCGGGTGCTCGACAAACTGGTCGATGAGTTGGCCAAGGGGCGGGCGATGCACCGCATCCTCCGCTCTGAGGGCTGATCAGCCCAGGCGGGCGTCAGCATCCTCCAGAAAGGGCAGCTTCCGGCGGAACGCCATCATGTCTTCCCGGTTGAGTGTGGCCTTGAGTATGGCCGGTTGGCCATCACCACCTGCATCGGCGAGCAATGTTCCAGCGAAATCGGCGATCAGGCTGTCCCCGGCGTATCGGTGCCCATTTCCATCGGTTCCGGATCGGTTGATGCCGACGACGAAACACTGGTTTTCGATGGCCCGTGCTTGAAGCAGGGTGCGCCACGCTGCTGACCGCGTTTCGGGCCAATTCGCTACGTAGAGTGCGAGGTCATACGGAGACGGGCGGTCGTTGCGCACAAACACCGGAAAGCGCAGGTCGTAGCACACCTGAAGGAGGATGCGGAACCCGCGGAATTCAAGTTCCACCCGGTTGTCGCCTGCCTTGAAGTGGTCCTGTTCGCCGGCCAAAGTGAACAGATGCCGCTTGTCGTAGAACGAAGGGGACCCTTCTCCGCTTGGGGGGACGAACCAGAAACGGTTGCGGGGCTGACCCTCGGCATCATGAC
Source organism: uncultured Flavobacteriales bacterium (assembly GCA_937996585.1). Classification (GTDB taxonomy): domain Bacteria; phylum Bacteroidota; class Bacteroidia; order Flavobacteriales_D; family Sanyastnellaceae; genus UBA8752. Next base: position 7,148 of record CALKUW010000056.1, on the reverse strand, counting down.
AGGCGATGCTACCGGCGATGGCTGCGCCCAGGCGGTCGGCCCGGCTTTGCATCCAGTCGAGTTCGGAGTCAGGGCCGTTGGTGGGGGTGATGGGGGGCCAGCTGAAGCCGGTGGTGAACATCTCGGGCAACACCACGACATCACATGAGCCGGCGGGGATGGCGGCCAACAGGGTGTCGAAGTTGGCGAGGTTCGCGTTGGGGTTGCGCCAGTGGAGGTCGGTTTGGAGGCCGACGATGCGGAGTTCAGCAGACATGGTCGGCCGCAATATGGCGCAGGCGTTCGATGCCTGCGTCGAGGGTGGCGTCCTGCTTGGCGAAGCAGATGCGCAGTTGCGGGGTGGGCGGGGTGAAGAAGGCCGACATCGGGATGGTGGCTACGCCATGGGTGCGCGTCCATTCGCGGGCCCAATGGTCGTCGTCTCCGTCGATGAGGTTGCGGGCATCGAGCACCTGGAAGAAGCCGCCGGCCGCCGGGGTCCACTCCCAAGCGGTCCCTTCCAACCCGGCGAGCAGACGGTCCCGTTTTGCCTTGTACATCGCGGGGAGACCGTCGAGGTGATTCCGGCCTTCGGTGGACGGCAGGAAGGAGGCGAGTGCGGCCTGCAGGGGGGCGCCCGTTGAGAAGACGTCGTACTGGTGGACCTTACGGAGTTCGGTAGTCAACGCGGCCGGTCCCACGGCCCACCCGATTTTCCAGCCGGTCACCTGGAGGAGCTTGCCGAAGCTGCCGAAGGCGAGTCCACGTTCCCGTAGGACCGGGTGGGTCGCCAATGAAATTTCGGTACGTCCATCGTGGACGATGGGGCCGTAGACCTCGTCGGACAGGACGAGGGTCGGCTTGTCTTCCAAATGGTCCGCCAAGGCGTCCAGGAATCCCGGGGGGCAGACTGTGCCCGTGGGGTTGTGCGGGGTGTTGAGGATGACGAGGCGCGTGCGGTCATGAATGGCGCCGAGCAAGGCCTCGGGATCCCATTGTCCTTCTGTGTCCAGCAGGGGGACTTCGATGAGCCGACCTCCGGCAAGCTGCACGGCGGGACCGTAGAGGTCATAGGCCGGAGTCTGGACGACGACCTCATCGCCTGGGTGGACGAAGGCTTGGATGGCGGCGAAGATCAGGGAGGATGCTCCGGCACCGATGGTGCATTCGAGTTCCGGGTCGTAAGCTGCGCCGTGCCGTTCCGCATGGTCATCGCAGATCCACGCGCGCAAATCGCCCCGACCGGCCATGGGGGCGTATTGGTGGGTTCCGGCGTGCAAAGCCCGCACGGCTGCATCCACCAACCCTTGAGGCGGGGGAATGTCCGGGAATCCCTGAGCGAGGTTCAGTGCGCCATGGCGGTTGGCCAAAGCGGTCATCTCCGTGAAGATGGTCGTCCCGAGTCCGGGCAGCTTGCTCTGGACCGCGCCCTGCACGGGATCAGTCCTCGAGGGTCTGCTTCACTTCGACCTCCTCGTAGGCTTCGATGATGTCGCCAACCTTGATGTCGTTGAACTTCTCCACGTTCAGACCGCACTCCAGGCCCTTCTTGACCTCCTTCGCATCGTCCTTGAAGCGCTTGAGGGAGCCGAGCTCGCCGGTGTAGACCACGATGCCCTCGCGGATGACGCGTATGCCGTGGTTCCGGTGAATGGTGCCGTCGGTCACGAAGCAACCCGCGATCGTACCCACCTTGGAAATCTTGAAGGTCTCGCGGATCTCGGCCGTACCGGTGATGCGCTCCTCGATCTTGGCGGACAGCAGGCCCTCCATGGCCTCCTTCATCTCCTCGATGGCTTGGTAGATGATGGAGTACAGGCGGATCTGGATGCCCTCCTTCTCGGCGAGCTTTCGGGCCGTGCCGCTCGGGCGGACCTGGAAGCCGATGATGATGGCCTCGGAGGCGGATGCCAGCAGGACGTCGCTCTCGGAGATCTGACCCACGGCCTTGTGGATGACGTTGACCTGGACCTTCTCGGTGGTGAGCTTGAGCAGGCTGTCGGCCAAGGCCTCGGTGGATCCGTCCACGTCGCCCTTGATGATGAGGTTGAGCTCCTTGAATTCGCCCACAGCGATCCGGCGGCCGAGTTCCTCGAGGGTGACTTGCTTCTGTGTCCGGATGCCCTGCTCGCGCTGCAGTTGCTGGCGCTTCTGGGCGATGGCACGGGCTTCCTTCTCGCCTTCGAAGATGTGGAATTCGTCACCGGCGTTCGGGGCGCCGTCCAATCCGAGGACGGAGACCGGGGTGGAGGGTCCGGCTTCCTTGAGGGCCTCACCACGCTCGTTGGTCATGGCGCGGACCTTGCCGCTGTATTGTCCGGCGAGCATGGCGTCGCCCACCCGCAGCGTTCCTGCTGAGACGATGAGGTTGGTCACGTAACCGCGGCCCTTGTCGAGGCTGGACTCGATGATGGTACCCACGGCCCGCTTTTTCGGGTTGGCCTTGAGCTCGAGCAGCTCGGCCTCGAGGGTCACCTTTTCCAGCAATTCCGGGATGCCCATGCCGGTCTTGGCGGAAATCTCCTGGCTCTGCGTCTTGCCGCCCCACTCCTCGACCTGTATGCCCAGTTCGGCGAGTTCAGTGCGGATCTTGTCCGGGTTGGACTCCTCCCGGTCGCACTTGTTGATGGCGATGAGGAAAGGGATTTCGGCGCTCTGGGCGTGGCTGATGGCCTCCTTCGTCTGGGGCATGACCGCGTCGTCCGCCGCCACGATGATGATGGCGAGGTCGGTGACCTGGGCACCGCGGGCACGCATGGCGGTGAACGCCTCGTGACCCGGGGTGTCGATGAAGGTCATGCGCGATCCGTCCTCCAGCTTCACGCTGTACGAACCGATGTGCTGCGTGATGCCGCCGGCCTCTCCATCGGTCACGTTGGTGTTGCGGATGAAGTCGAGCAGGGACGTCTTACCGTGGTCAACGTGGCCCATCACCGTGACGATGGGCGGGCGACCGACCAGGTCGTCATCACTGTCCTTCTCCACTTCGATGGCCTCCTGGACCTCGGCGGAGACGAAGTCCACGCCGTAGCCGAACTCCTCGGCGATGATGCCGATGGTCTCCTTGTCCAGACGCTGGTTGATGGACACCATCATGCCGAGCGACATACAGGCGGAGATGACCTCGTTCACCGAGATGTCCATCAGCGTGGCGAGCTCGGAGGCCGTCACGAATTCGGTCAGCTCCAGCGTGTGGGCCGCCTCCATCTGGGCGAGCTGCTCGCGCTCGGCCCGTTCGGCCTTGGCGTCGCGCTTGGCGCGGCGGGTCTTGGCGCTGGCCTGGGTCTTCTTGCCCTTGCTGAGGCGCGCCAGCGTTTCCTTGATTTCCTTCTGGATATCCTTGTCCGAAATCTCCTTCTTCGGTGCACCCGTCACCGTGCGTCCGCGCTTTCCGGCCTGCTTGCCTGCGGCTTCCACATCCACCTTGGTGATGCGCTTCCGCTTCCGCTTCTCGCCCGCCGTGGTGGGTTTCTTCTCTACGGGCAATTCGATCTTGCCGACGACGGTAGGGCCACTGAGCTTCTCCGCCTTCGCTCTGACCACTTCGGCCTCGGGTTCGGCCGGTTTGGCCGGCGCTTCGGGCTTCACTTCCTCCGCTGCTGGGGTTGCCGGAGCGGCTTCGGCGGCTTTTTCTTCCGGGGCGGGGGCGGCAGCCGGTTCAGGAGCCGGTTCATCCTTGGCCGCCTTCTTGGCTTTCTTCTTCGGTGCGACCGCATCGAGGTCCACCTTGCCCACGACCTTGACCGGTGAAGGTTTGGGGGCCTCCTTTTCGGGTGCCGCCGGTTCCTCGGCAGGGGCCTCAGCGGCTGCGGGTTCCGCCTCCTTTTCCGCGACGGGTTCCGGTTCGGGCGCCGGAGCGGGTTCCGGCTCAGGGGTCGGTTCGGGCGCCGGGGCCGGCTCAGGAGCAGGAGCGGGAGCAGGTTCCGGAGCCACCTCTGCTGCGGCCTCCTCCTTCTTTTTCGAATCCACTGCCAGGGCCTCCATCTCCAGCAGGGTCTTCGACTTTTGCTTTGCCTTCTCCTTGGCCGCCTTCTCGTCGGCGAAGTTGGCGCGTACGAGCGCGTATTGTTCCGGCTCCAACTTCGTGTTGGGCTTGCGTTCGACTTCGATTCCCTTGGAGGCGAGGAATTCGACGATCGAGTCGACACCGAGGTTGAACTCTCGGGCAACTTTGCTGAGGCGTACCGGTTTGGAAACTTCTGACATGTGCGGCTTTCCGGGGCTATCTATTGGAGAGGGGTGAAGGGAAGGGATCCGGGGTTCAGGAATCGAATTCGGACTTCAGAATCTTGACGACCTCTTCTACCGTTTCGATTTCGAGGTCGGTGCGGTTGGCGAGGTCTTCGACCGTCAGATTGAGGACACTGCGTGCCGTGTCGCAACCGATTTTCTCGAGCTCCTCGATGATCCAGGCATCGATTTCGTCCTTGAACTCCTTCAATTCGACATCGTCGATTTCGGTTTCACCCTCGCGGTAGACGTCAATCTCGTATCCGGTCAGCTTGCCGGCCAATTTGATGTTGTGTCCGCCCTTTCCGATGGCCAGGGACACCTGATCGGGTTGGAGGTAGACTTCGGCGCGCTCCCCCTTGATCGTGATGGAGGAAATCTTCGCCGGGCTCAGGGCGCGGGCGATGAGCAGCTGATCATTGGCCGTGTAGTTGATGACGTCGATGTTCTCATTCTTCAACTCGCGGACGATGCCGTGGATACGGGATCCCTTCATGCCGACGCAGGCGCCCACCGGGTCCACGCGGTCGTCGTAGGATTCCACGGCCACCTTGGCGCGGTCGCCCGGCGCGCGGACCACCTTCTTGATGGTGATGAGGCCATCGTAGATCTCGGGCACCTCCTGTTCGAACAGGCGGGCGAGGAATTCGGGGGCGGTGCGGGAGAGGATGATGCGCGGGTTGTTGTTGCGGATGTCCACCTCGGCGACCACGGCGCGGACGGCGTCGCCCTTGCGGAAGAAGTCGCCGGGAATCTGCTGGTCGCGGGGCATGATCAGCTCGTTGTCGTCGTCGTCGACGAGCAGGATTTCCCGCTTCCAGATCTGGTACACCTCGGCGGAGATGATCTCACCGACACGGTCCTTGTACTTCCGGTAGAGCGCGTCCTTTTCGAGCTCCATGATCTTGCCCGCCAGGTTCTGGCGCATCGACAAGACATTGCGGCGACCGAAATCGACCAGCTTGATCTCCTCGGACACTTCCTCGCCGACCTCGAAGTCGTCCTCGATCTTCAACGCGGCGGAGAGTTCGATCTCGGCCACCGGATCCTCGACCTCGCCATCCTCGACGATTTCGCGGTTGTGCCAGATTTCGAGGTCACCCTTCTCCGGGTTGATGATGATGTCGAAGTTGTCGTCCGAGCCGTACTTCTTGATGATCATGTTGCGGAACACCTCTTCGAGGATTCCCATCATCGTCTCGCGGTCGATGTTCTTCAGTTCCTTGAACTCCCTGAAGGAGTCAATCAGGTTCACCGTTTCCATTATTGCTTGAATGAGATCTTGACTTTGGTGGTGGCGATGGCGTCCCAGCCGAGCTCGTGCCGGTCGGTGACCCATTCCTTGGCCTTCCGGCCTTCGATTCTGCGCTTTTCCTTGTGCTCGACGACGATGCCCTCGTCGCCGACAGCCGTCAACAGGCCTTCCACTTTGTGGCCATCGTGCAGTTGCACGGCGACCGACCTTCCCACGTTCTTGTCGTATTGCGGACGCAGCTTCAGCGGCTGGTCCAGGCCCGGTGTCGAAACCTGCAGGGCAAAGTCCTGCACGTCGCGGTCGAGCTGCCCTTCGATCAGGCGGGAAATGGCGACGCAACGGGCGATGGGCATGCCTTCCGGAGCATCCACCAGCACGCGAATGTCCGCGCCGTCGGAGACGGTCAGGTCCACGAGGAACCCGCCTTCCTCAGCGAGGTGGGATTCAACCCATTGGCGTATCTGCTGTGCGTCAATCATATTGTGTCGGCCGGTGGAGGGGTGAAGAAGAAGGGGGGCTTTCGGCCCCCCTTTCTCATCATCAACCCATCGTTGACGGTGCGAAAGTAGGTAAAATCCGCGTCAATCCGGCAGTTTGCGGTAAGGGCGTGAACCATCTTTGTGTCATGTCGCATGTCCTTCGGATGATCGCGGAAGGGGAGCACCAGCAACAGGACTTCAAGACGCGGATCGATGACAGCCGGAAAATCGCCCGGACATTGGTCGCGTTTGCAAATGCTGACGGGGGGCGGCTGCTGATCGGTGTCAAGGACAACGGGACGGTCAGCGGGGTGCGGGTGGACGAGGAACTGCATATGGTCGAGGCGGCGGCGGAGATGTACTGCCGTCCCGCCGTGGCCTTCCGCTCGCAGGTTTGGAAAGCGGACGTGCGCAGCGTGCTAGAGGTCGTTGTGGAACCTTCGCGCCAGCGGCCCCACCGCTGTGAACTGGAGGATGGCCGTTGGGAACCTTACCTGCGGCTCGAGGATGAGAACATCAGGGTCAATGCGGTCCTTTCACGCTGTTGGGATCAGGGGTTTCGCGCCGACCGTCCGGCCTTCGAGTACGACCGCCATGTGGGTCGGCTGTTCAAGGCGTGGCGCAAGGGCAAGCTGCTCGGCTTCCGCGGGATTCAGCGCACGGTGCGTCGACCGGTATCGGCCACGGAGGATCTGCTCGCCCTGCTTGTGGGATGGGGCATCGTGGAAATGGTCCTTGGCGACCGCAACTTCATGTATGGTCTGGCCGATGAGCAGGCGCTGGAAAACCTTGAGACGCGTGGACCTGCCCTGTTCGACCTGTCGGTATTGCCGCCCTCCCCGCGGGTGCGGCGCCTCAAGCCGAGGGGCGTGAAGGAGGTGGAACCACGTGCATTGCCCCCCGAGGTATGATGAAGCAGGTCGGGCAGGCAATATTTTCGCACCACACAGCGTCTCACCCACGCACTACGATGAACAACGCACCGCGTCCAGTATCCCCCCAATCAGGGAGGGGACATGACCGAACCCAAACCGCTGGCTGGGCTTCAGTGGCGGTCTTGTTGGCTTTGGTGATGATGGCTTCCACGGCGTGGTCGCAGATCGAGACGGGCACCTGGCAGGACCACCCCAACCTGACCCGCTGCCAGGCTGTGGCCACGGCGCCGGGATCGCCCATCGTGCTCGTGGCGGGTGAGACGGGACTGT